>JANOTV010000322.1:0-14904 GCA_031416495.1 Gemmatimonadota bacterium | reverse complement strand
CGCCGGTCCTTTGCCCACTGGGCGACCGACCAGTGCTCGTCCGCCGCGTCGCCGAACACGATCGCGCGAGACGTGCAAGCCTGCGCGCAGGCCACCGTGAACTCGTCGGGCTGCAGCTCGCGGCCCTCGGCCGATGCCCGGTTCTCCGCTTCCTTGATGCGCTGCACACAGAAGGTGCACTTCTCCATGACGCCCTTGCCGCGGACGGTGACGTCCGGGTTGAGTTGCCAGTTCAACGGCTCCGGGAACGCGTACTGCGCGCGATCCGGTTCGCCGTAACCGAACCAGTTGAAGTAGCGGACCTTGTAGGGGCAGTTGTTGGAGCAGTACCGCGTGCCGACGCAGCGGTTGTAGACCTGCACGTTGAGCCCGTTCGGCGCGTGGTACGTCGCGAACACGGGACACACCGGCTCGCAGGGCGCGTTGCCACAGTGCTGGCACATCATCGGGATGAATCGCGTCTCGAACGTCGCGTGCGCGTCGTCGAACTGCACGTCCCTAGGCTCGCGGTCGAGTTCCCAATACCGCTCCAGGCGGATCCACGCCATCTCGCGGCCGCGCGTGATGTTGGCGCCGAAGCCGGTGCGGTCGGGAAGGAGCTGCGGACCCTGCCACGACGCGCCCACCGTCGGGATGTTGTTCTCGGCGTAGCACGCCGTGACGCAGGCGGAGCAGCCGGTGCAGCGCGCGAGGTCGACGGTCATCGCCCAGCGACGCTTCGCCGCGCCCGACCAGTGCTCGGGGTCGTACTCTCCCTTGTGGTTCGACTTGGGATCGCCGTACTCGCCCTGCGCATCATTCGCGACCGGCGCGCGAAGGCCCGGCAGGAACTCGGTGCTCGCCTGCCCCTCGAATGTGTGGTGCGCACGCTCGTTCTCGCCGGCGAGGAGCGCCGCGACCGTGGTCGCCTGCGCGATCCCGCGGCCGTGCTGACGGCCCGAGCCTTCGATCGTGACGATGCGCGCGTTGCCCGTTGCCTTGGTCACGCTCGCCTTCGTGCCGCCGTTCGCCGCTGCACCGGAGCGCTGGTCTTCCGCGCCGACGAGCAGCGCGTAGGCGTTCGCGCCTGCGATCGCATAACGACCCGCCGCGTCCGAGTGACCTCTGCCGAGTGCGATGGCGATGGTGTCTGGGCGAAGTCCGATGTAGACGAATGCCGGTGCCGTCAGTTCTCCGACGGCGGTCTTCACCGTGACCATGTCGCCGGCTTCCACGCCGAGCGCCTTCGCGGTCTCGGCATGCATCTCGACGACCGTCTGCCAGCAGATCTTGGTGACGGGGTCCGGCAGTTCCTGCAGCCAAGGTTTGTTCGCGCCGCGACCATCGCCGAGCGTCGGCGAGGTGTAGGCGATGAGCGTGTACTCGCCCTGCTGCTCGACGGCGGCCGCCGGACGCGCGGCGGCGCGCGAGGTGGCGGTGCGCGCCGCGATCGTGCCCTGCATCAGCGCGGTGGGCAGCGCCGTCTTGAGGGCGGTGTTGCCGCCGATGCGACTCGAGAGCCAGCCGCGATAGTCGGCGTAGGCGAATCGCGCGGCCATCGTCTGGTCGCCCTTCGCGAGCGCGAGCAGCACGTCGGCCGTCGCGCGCGAGTCGAATACCGGATCCATCGTCGGCTGCTGCAGCGAGAGCGTGCCGCGCACCGGCTCGGCATCGCCCCAGCTCTCGAGCGAGTGATGGTCGGGGAGCACGAGGTCGCAGAGCGCCGTCGTGTCGTCCGGGACACTCGAGAAGGAGACCTTGAACGGCACCTTCGCCATCGCGGCAGCAAAGCCGACACCCGGCGCGGTGGTGTACGCGGGGTTCGCGCCGCGCACCATGATCATCGGCACTGAGCCGGCGTTCATGCGCTCGGCGAGCACGCGCATCTCGGCATGACCGGCGACACCCTCGAAGGCGAGGTATCCCTCGTCCGGCCTGATCGTGCGCCCGACGTTGCCGCGGGTGCGATTCAGCTCGGCGACCGCAGCGGCGAGTTCGCCGGCGTTGTCTCCATGACCACCGGCAAGGTTCGCGCTCGATGACGCGGCGCGGACTTCGGTCGCGAGTGCCTCAATGAGAGATGCGGCGACGCCGGCAGCTGCCGCCGCGGCGGCAACCGAACCGCGGCCGAGCAGCGCATTGACGATCGCCAGTTCGGAGCCCGAGCGGGCCGGGATCCAGTGATCGGCGTTGAGGCCGGTGAGCGAGCGGCGCGCACCAACATAGATAAAGCGCGGCGCGCCCTCGATCTTCGCCCGTGCGTCGGCGAAGGCCAGCTGCTGCGGCACCGCGAGTCCCCAGCCATCGAGGAAGTCGGCGCTGAACGAGACAATGAGTGTGGCGGCCGAGAAATCGATGTGCGGCCACGAGGCGCCGTACGCGGCGCGGTTGGCCTGCGCCACAGCGACCGGCGCTTCGGCATCATATGAGATGTGCGGTGCGATGCCGTATCCGGCCAGCACGCTGTCCAGGAACGAGGGGAACGAACCCTGCTCGTGCTGGTTGACGAAGGCCACCTGCGCGCCCTGTCCGCGGCTCTTCACCTCACCGAGCTTCGCGGCGAGCGTCTGCATGCCCTCTGCCCACGTGGTCGGCACGAGACGATCGCCTTCGCGCTTCATCGGGCCGCGGAAGCGGTCGGGATTGTAGAGGCCCTGCAGGCCGGCCTGGCCACGCGCGCAAAGCGCACCCTTGTTCACCGGGTGCGCAGGATTGCCTTCCGCCTTGATGGCGCGGCCGTCGCGGACTTCCACGATGAGACCGCAGCCGGCGGGGCATTCACGGCAGGTGGTCGCGTAGTAGTTCGACACACCCGGCACCGTCTGGTCGGGCGAGACGAGGTAGGGAATGAGCTTCTCCACCTCGCCAGACGTGCAGCCGATGGCCGCGCTGGCAACGCCGGTCACGCCGAGGACCTTGAGGAAGTCGCGACGCTTGACGGCGTCCTTCGCTTCCACTCCTTCCTTTGTCTCGATGGTCATCAACGATCTCTTAGTAGTGGCAGGTGGCGCAATCGTATGTCGCGCGCTTGCGGGGCATCGCGAGCGTCGCGGAATCGGGCTCGAAGCCCGCGGCGCGCACACCGTCTGCGGGCGAGTAGCCGTTCACATGGCAGCTGACGCACCATCCCATGTTGAGCGACTGCGCCTGGAACACCTGGGGCATGTTGTTCACCTGGCCATGGCAGGTCTGGCAGGTGACGCCTACATTCACGTGACGCATGTGCGGGAAGTGCACGTACTCGGGCACCTTGTGCACGCGCACCCAGGGCACCGGCTGCTTCGCGGTCCAGTAGGCCACGAGCTTCTGGATCTCCGGGCGGTCCCTGCCGACGATCGCGTGGCAGCTCATGCAGCTGCCGACGGCGGGAAGGCCCGCGTCCGGCGACTCGTTGGCGGCGCTATGGCAGAACGCGCAGTTCATCTGCAGCGTGTTGACATGGACCGGGTGCGGGAACTTGACCGGCTGCTCGGGCGAACGCCCGATGCCACCGCCGATGTAGTTCGTGTATCCGGAGGCACCGCTGTACGCCCACGGACCGCGCTCGGCCTTGCCGAACGCCTCACGGTTGGCTTTCGCGGTGGCGGTCTCGACGGAATCGCCGGCCGACGGCTGAGGCGCCGCGGATTGTGAGCCCGCGTACGCGGATATCATGGTCGCCGAAATGGCGATGGCCACCATTCCGGGAATGACGATCCACTTCCTGCGACCGATCATGCTTGAGACTCGGAGTGAAGAGGGAGATCCGAACTGTCTACTCGGGCTTGTGAACGAATTCACAAGCGTTTCACGACACGGAAAAGTGTTCCGCTGCCATGGTCGCCGCAAGTGCGCGCACGCAACCGCCCAAGCTCCTACCGCTCCATGCCGCGCTTGATGCGATCGATCGTCCGGAGCACTTCGATGCCCATCGCGCGCACGAGCGTCAACTCGCGGTAGTCCGGGCCGGCCCTGTTCAGGAGCGAACGAACGGAGCGCATGATGTTCTCCGCGTTCCGCGTGCGGTAGAACGAGATCGCGGAGAGTGCGCGGTCGATGTCGGTCAGGGCGCGCTCCCATTCCTCGTGCTTCGGCAGCGGAGCGCTGTGCTTGTGGCGCGCGATCTTGCGCGTGGAATCGCCGGCGGCGAGGTGCAGTTCATAGGCGGCGACCAGCACCGCTTGGGCGATGTTGAGCGACGAGTGCTCGGTGGTGGGGATCGTCACCAGCACATGCGCGCGGTCGATCGCCTCGTTGGGCAGACCATGGTCCTCCTGCCCGAACAGGAGGGCGACGCGTCCCTGCTCCGTCTTCTCCATCACGACCGGCGCGAGCTTGCGCGGGTCGGAGAGCGGCCACCGGTGGGCCCGTCGCTTGCCGCCGAAGGCTGCCACATAGACGCAGTCGGCGAGCGCCTCGTCCAGCGAATCGAAGTGGCGAATGCGGTCCACGAGGTCGCGGGTGCCGTGCGCGACCCCCTCGATGCGCCACGGGTCATAGGCGACCGGCTGCACGAGACGGAGGTCGCTGAGCCCCATGTTCTTCATCACCCGGATGGTGCCGGCGATGTTGATGGGGTCCTGCGGACGGTTGAGGACGATCGAGACCTGGTCGAGCGATGACATGCGGGGGAACATAGCTATCTTCCGCCATATGGATTTCCTCCTCGATCTCTTCAATCAGTTCCGCGACCTCGAAGCACTCGTCGCGACGGCCGGCTACGTCGGTATCACGGCGATCATCTTCATCGAGACGGGCCTGCTATTCCCGTTCCTGCCCGGCGACTCCCTGCTGGTGACCGCAGGTCTCGTCGCCGCGCAGAAGGACGGCCTCGTGGACCTCAACGTGTGGACGCTGGGACTGCTCTGTAGCGTCGCCGCGATCGCGGGGGACCAGATCGCCTACGCCATCGGCCGGCGGTCGGGCGATGCGCTCTTCCGCAAGAAGGACTCGCGCTGGTTCAAGCAGAGCCACCTGCAGGCCGCGCATGCGTTCTACGAGAAGCACGGCGGCAAGACGATCATCCTCGCGCGCTTCATGCCCTTCGCGCGCACCTTCGCGCCCGTCGTCGCGGGTGCGGCGAAGATGCACTACCCGACGTTCGTGTTCTACAACGTGATCGGCGGGCTCGCGTGGATCTGGTCGATGCTGCTGACGGGGTACTACATCGTGAAGCTGGTGCCGGGCCTCGAGGCGCATGTCGAGAAGCTCATCATCGGCATCATCATCCTGAGCGTGATGCCGGGCGTGATCGGCTGGTGGCGCAGCCGGAGATCCCGTGCGGCGCCGGTGGCTTGAGCTATCATTCTCCGACCCTCATTCATACACCACCGGAGCACGTTCCAATGGCGCATACACTCCCCGCCCTGTCCTTCGCGCACAACGCGCTCGAGCCGCACATCGACGCGCAGACGATGGAGATCCATCACGGCAAGCATCATCAGGCGTACGTGAACAACCTGAACGCCGCCATCGAGAAGGCGCCGGAACTCGCGTCATGGTCGATCGACCAGATCTGCCGTGACATCTCGAAGGTGCCCGAGTCGGTGCGCACCGCGGTGCGCAACAACGGCGGCGGACACTGGAACCACTCGATGTTCTGGCAGTTGATGGTGCCGAAGTCCGGCGGCGAGCCGATGGGACAGGTGGGCGACGCGATCACCAAGGCGTTCGGCGACTTCGCGAAGTTCCGCGAGCAGTTCCAGGCCGCAGCCGTCGGCCGCTTCGGCTCAGGATGGGCGTGGCTCGTCGCAGCGAAAGACGGCACGGTGTCGATCGAGTCGACGCCGAATCAGGACAACCCGCTCATGGAAGGCCGTCACGCGATCCTCGGCCTCGACGTGTGGGAGCATGCGTACTACCTCAAGTATCAGAACCGCCGCCCGGATTACGTGGGCGCGTTCTGGAACATCGTGCACTGGGGCGAGGTGGCGAAGCGGTACGGCGCGCGCTGAACGGTAAGGGGCGGGGGGGGAACACCGCCCGCCCCTCACAACTCTCGCGGCCGCACCGACGGCGTCTTCCGCCGGTGACTCCCCACCACGAGATCATCGATTCCGCGTTCATCGGGCGTACCCTCCTCATCCGCGACGCGGCGCGCGGCGATGATGCCCAGCAGCGGCGGCGTCAGGAAGGTCGTCACGACCACCATCAGCATCAGCGCGCCGAACGTCTCGCCGGTCAGCACGCCGGTGGCGAGCCCCATCTGCGCGAAGATCAGCCCTACCTCGCCGCGCGGGACCATCGCGACGCCGATCAGCAGCTTCTGGCCCTTGAACCACCAGGGGGCATACCCGGCGGCGAGCTTTCCGAGCACGCCAACGACGATCAATGCGCTGCCAATCACGAGCGCGCCCCGTGTTCCAAGCGCGGCCAGCTCGACCGACGCGCCCACCGACGCGAAGAAGATCGGCACGAAGAAGTAGCCGATCTGCGTCGCGCTGCGCTCGATCTCCTTGCGCTGCGGCGTCGGGTGCTGGATCAGCCCGGCGGCGAACGCGCCGATGATCATCGCTGACCCACCCTTCGTCGCCAGCCACGCGAGCAGCAAGGCAAATCCGAGCGCGAGGAGACCGAGCGCGCCGGCAATCCGAAACTGCTCCAGCAGCCGGAAGAGTGGCGGGATGGTCAGACTCCCAAGCGCGATCGCGACGACGACGAAGCCGATGGCGATCCCCGCCGTCAGCGAGATCCCCGCGATGCTCAGCCCGGCACCGCCGACCACGGACGCCATGATCGACAGGATGATCAATCCCACGACATCGTCGAGCACCGCCGCGCCGATCACGACCTGTCCTTCCGGCGTCTTGAGTTGCCCGAGGTCAGAGAGCACCCGCGCCGAGATGCCGATGGACGTGGCCGTCAGCGCCGCGCCGATCAAGATGCTCGGCATCATCTCAAGGCCGAGCATGCGCGCCACGAGAACTCCGCCGCCGAACGGCAGCACCGCGCCGACGAGTCCCACGACGAGTGCCGTCGGGCCCACCTTCGCGAGCGAGCGCAGGTCCGTGTGCAGCCCGATCTGGAAGAGAAGGATCAGGACGCCGAGTTCGGCGAGCGCGTGCAGCACCGCATCGCCGGGGTCGAACAGGCCGAGCACGCTGCCGCCGAGCAGGACGCCGCCGACGAGTTCGCCGAGCACCGCCGGCTGGCCGATGTGCTGCGCGACTTCGCCGAAGAGCTTGGTGGCCGCGATGGTCGCGACGAGCACCAGCAGCAGGTGCTCGAAGCCTCCTCCCTCCGCGCCCGTCAACGGGACGCTTCTCCCTCGAGATACGTGTAGCCCTCGAGTCCCGCGACGTACTCGGCGATGAACATGTTCGCCTCCTCGCGCGAGATGCCCTTGGCCGCCTGCACCTTGCGACGGAACGTCGCGAGCAGGTCGGAGGCGCGGAACTGCACGTAGTTGAGCACTTCCGTGACGGTATCGCCATGCACGAGGTGCGTGACCTCGTACGCATCGCCCTGCAACCTGATGTGCACGGCGTTCGTGTCGCCGAACAGGTTGTGCAGGTCGCCGAGGATCTCCTGATACGCACCCGTGAGGAAGATGCCGAGGATGTAGGCATCACCGTCGCGGAACACATGCAGCGGCATCGACGGTTCGCCATCGCGCCCGCCAATGAAGCGATCGATCTTGCCGTCGGAATCGCACGACACGTCCTGGATCGTCCCGCGGCGCGTCGGCTCCTCATCGAGCCGGTGGATCGGCATGATCGGGAAGAGCTGGTCGATGGCCCAGCTGTCGGGCAGCGACTGGAAGAGCGAGAAGTTCGCGAAGTACCGGTCCACGAGCGCGGCATCGAGATCGCGGATGATGTCGTTGAACTGCGCGCGCTTGCCATTGGCGAGACGCGCGAGCGCGTTGAGCGTACAGAGGTAGAACTGTTCGGCGATGGCGCGCTCGCGCAACGAGAGTACGCCGGTGCTGAAGAGCTGCTGCGCGCGTTCCTTGTCGAACGTCGCGTCATGGAAGATCTCGCGCACCTTGCGCAGCGAGATGTTCTTGCGCGCGGTCGTCTTGAGGTCGTCGGCCATCTCGTGCAGCAGGGCGTGATCCTCCTCGGAGGGCACGGGCTGCACCGGCTCCGCGGTCGACTCCACGTCGATCACGCTCAGCAACAGCAGCGCGTGATGCGCCGTGAGCGCGCGCCCCGACTCCGAGATGATGTCCGGCATCGGGAGCGATTCCTCACGGCAGGTCTCGCCGAGGGTGTACACGATGTCGTTCGCATACTCCTGCACGGAGTAGTTCATCGACGCCTGCCCGGTGGACTGCGAGCCGTCGTAGTCCACGCCGAGTCCGCCGCCGACATCGACCCACTGGATGGAGAGGCCGAGGCGGCGCAGCTCCACGTAGAACCGGCTGACTTCCTGCAATCCGCGCTAGATGAAGCGGATGTCTGTGATCTGCGAGCCGAGATGAAAATGGATGAGGCGGATCCAGTCGGCCTTGCCGAGGGACTGGAGGCGGTCGATCACCTGCATGAGCTGCGCGGCGTTGAGGCCGAACTTCGACTTCTCACCACCGGACTGCGCCCAGCGGCCCGAGCCTTCGCTCGAGAGCTTGATGCGCACGCCGATGGTCGGGACGATACCCATCTCCTCAGCGACCGGAAGCAGCACGTCGAGCTCGCTCACCTGCTCGATCACGATGATGACCGTGTGGCCAAGCTTCTGCCCCATGAGGGCGAGGCGCATGAACTCCTCGTCCTTGTAGCCGTTGCAGATGATCAGGTGGTCGGTGCGCTCGCTGAGCGCGAGCACGGCCTGCAGCTCCGGCTTGCTTCCGCACTCGAGGCCCACGCCGGTCGGGTTGCCGAACTCGACGATCTCCTCGACGACGTGACGCTGCTGGTTGACCTTGATCGGATAGACAGTGGTGTACTTGCCCTCGTACTGGAACTCCTCGATGGCGCGTGCGAAGCGGCTGTGGAGCATCTCGATGCGCGCCTTCAGGATGTCGGAGAAGCGCAACAGCACGGGAAGGCCCACACCCTGCGCCTCCAGGTCATGCGCGAGCTCGAACAGGTCGATGGTGCGCGACGGGGCGTCCTTGTCGGGACGCACGATCACATGGCCGTCGAGACTGATGTCGAAGAAACCATCGCCCCAACCTTCAATGTTATAGAGCGACTTCGCCGCCTCGATGCTCCACGGGGATGCGGCGGTCGTTGAGGGCTGCGCGGACGACGCCGGGGTGGCGCCTTCCTTCTCGGTGCTGGGAGTGACGGTCATAGAAGCGAATTGTAGGGCCTTCGACCCCTCAGTGGTATCCATCTCCGTGGATTCCGCTTTCGAGCGCGCCGTGCGTCACGGCTCGGCGCGCACCACCGGGAGCTGGTCCTTTCCCTTCTCGAGGAACGGGATGCCCTTCTTCATCCACTCCGGCTCCGGCGCGCCGAGCAGCTTGGCCGCGAAGAACTCCTGCATGCGACGATCGACGTCCTTCTGGTTCGCGTACTTCCGCGGGTTGTGCTCGTCACCGTTGTAGTTGAGCATGTACGCCTCCTTGCCAAGACGCCGCATCGCGACGAAGAACTCGATGCCCTGGTACCACGGCACCGCGCCGTCGTTGTCGTTGGCCATGAAGAGCACGGGCGTCGTCACGCGGTCCAGGTAGAAGAGCGCGGAGTTCTCGATGTAGCGCTGCGGATACTCCCACAGCGACCCGCCGATGCGGCTCTGCCCGCGCTCGTAGTTCACGATCGCGCGCTCCACACCCGACTGCCAGCGGATGCCGCCGTACGCCGACGTCATGTTCACGACCGGCGCGTTTGGAACCGCCGCAGCGAACATCGTCGTCTGCGTGATGATGTACGATGCCTGGTAGCCGCCCCACGACTGGCCGGTGATGCCGATCTTCTTCGGGTGCACGAAACCCTTCGCGATCAGCGACTGCACGCCGGGCACGATCGACTTCAGCGCGCTGGGTCCGGGGTATCCGGGCGTGTAGTGGATGTTCGGCATGAACACGAGGTAGCCGAGCGAGGTGTAGACCGGCGCGTTGACGATGTTGCGGCCGGCGGGGCGCGTGTAGTTGTGCAGCCCATCGGCGAGCTGTTCGTAGAAATACACGACCATCGGGTACTGCGTCGAGGGATCGAATCCCTCGGGCTTGTAGAGCAGCCCTTCGAGCTCGACGCCGTCGGCGTTGAGCCATCTCACGAGTTCGACGTCGCCCCAGCTGTATTCCTTTTGTTCGGGCATGGCATCGCTGATCTTCTCGAGCTGGTCGAGCGACGCGCCCGTCCAGAGGTCCGGGTACTCGCGGTAGTCGGCGCGCGCGACGAGGTACTGCTCCGCCTTGCTCGCCTTGTGCAGCACCGGCCACGACTTGGCCGCCATCAGCAGCCGCTCGGGGGCGACGTCCTTGCCGATGCGCTCGCGATAGATGCCCGCCTGTTTGGTTCGGTTGTCGAACGCGCGCAGCATCAGCGGCTTCGCCGGGTCGTGCGTCGGCACCTCTCCGCCGAGGTCGGCGAGGCGGAAGGTGATGTGCTGCCGGCGTCCCTCGCCGTCGGTGAGGTTGCGCGGGGCCGCGGCGCCCGAGGGATCGAGCTCCCAGATGTCGTAGCGATCGTACACGAGCACGCGCTTGTCATCCGTGGTCCAGCCGCCGACTCCCCAGGAGTTCACGTCGCTCGGCGTGTCGTGCGTCTCGCGCGCGAATGAGACGCGCGGCTCGATGCCCGCCGTGAGGACGCGGGTGCGGTTGCTGGCCACGTCGTGCACGCGCCAGACGCGCTCGTCCCACCACACGACGTACTGGGCGCCGGGTGAGAGCTGCGCCGAATCGCGGAGGCGCGTCGCGACCTGGCGCGTGTCGCCGGTGAGGGTGTTTATCAGGTGCACGTCGTTCCCGCCCTCACCGGCGATCGCGTCGAGCTGGTACTGGTAGCTCGTCACGGCGACGGCGGTGCGGCCATCGTCGGAGAGCTGCACGCCCGGCATCGAATCGTTCGCGATGCGGCGCATCTGGCGGCTGTTGATATGCACGATGGCGGCGTAGCTGCGGTCGCGGTCCGCGCTCGCGTCGAGACGCTGCATCGACTGCAGGCGCGCGTCCTTCCAGTGCCAGAGATCGACGACGGCGTAGTCGGCGAGCGAATCCGTGACGATGGGAGCGGCCGGCACATGCTGCACCTCGAAGCGCAGCGCACCGCCGCTCTTCACGAAACGCATCGCACCCTTCTCCGCGATGCGGAACGCCTTGCCGAGGTCGGGCGCATCGGCGGTGACGAGGGCATTCGCGGTGCGGGCGGCGGGACGCGCGCCCGTGCCGAGCGAGGCGTGGTAGAGCGCGAACGGAGCCGTCGAGTCGCCCTTCGCACGGTCGGCGTCGGTGATGAACGCGACCTGCGTGGCCTCCTCGTCGATCGCAATGCTGCGGTAGTTGCCCTTCCCCTGCTTCAGCGGCACGATGGTGCCGGTGGCGAAGTCGCGCGCGTAGATGCCGTCCACGCCGAGTGAATCGGCACCGGTGACGGTATAGACGAGCCAGCGCTCGGCGTTGTCGAGCGAATAGTTGGTGACGTCCTCGATGCGGACTTCCGCGCCCGTGGCGAGTGCGTGGATGACGACCGGCGTGCCAACGTCCTTGCTGCGCGCCGCGGCGCGCATGGTGTCGGCATCCACTTTATAGACGACGAATCGGCCGCCGTCGCGCGCCATCTCGAATCCACTGACCAGCGGGATGTCGGTGACCCGGCCATCGGCGAGGGAGAGGATGGACATCCCGTTCTTGGGCATGTCCGCCGGGCGCACCTTGCGCGCGCGGGCCGAGTCCATGGTGGCCTGCGAGGGATACTTCAGGAATGCGACGTGCTTGCCAGTGCCGCTGATGCGGGCGGCCTGCGGGGTGAAGGCCCGCGCGCCGACCGTGGTGCTGGGTCGGCCTGTCCAGCCGCGCGGCGCACGGTACTCTGTGGAGCCGCTCGTGGATCGTGCGACGAGTTCGCCGTCGCCGACCGTGGGCGTGAGCGTGTAGACCGCCCAGGCGCCGTCCGGCGAGAGTGTGGGCTGTGTGATCGTGCGCCAAAGATCGTAGGTGTCCTGCGTAAGCACCTTCTTCGCGCCCTGCGCCTGCAGCAGTGCGGGGAGCGCCACGGCTGTCACAAAGAGCGCGCGGAGAATGACTGCTGCCAGAGGTGCCGAGGCGGGACGGACAATGACCCGTGAGCGCATGATTTTCTGGTTCGGGGTTATTCTTCCTTCGGCCTGCTCAGAGTGACAGGCAGCGAATCACTATACGCTCCACACCACCGACCCGTTGCGATCATGCCCAAAAAGAAGCGTACCCTACCGACTCCGCTCAAAAAGCTCCTCACGTACTTTCTGCAAGGGTTGGTCCTCACCACACCAGTGGTCGTCACTGGCGCAGTGTGCTGGATCATCTTCATTCGCATTGATGGGTGGCTCGGGCTTCCGATCCCCGGCGCGGGTTTCGTTGTGACGGTCGCGGCGATCACGCAGATCGGGTTCGCCGGCTCGACGTTCCTCTGGGGCAAGTACTTCGAGATCCTCGAGCACCTGCTCGACCGGCTGCCGTTCGTGCGGCTGCTCTATTCGTCGACGAAGGGCCTGCTCAATGCGTTCGTGGGCGAGAAGCGCCGCTTCGACACGCCGGTGCTGGTGGCGATGAGCGCCGATGGCGCGGTGCGCGCGTTCGGGTTCATCACGCAGCCCTCGCTCGAGACGCTCGGACTCGGGGGAGACGTCGCGGTGTACCTGCCGCAGTCCTATAACTTCGCCGGGCAGCTCGTGGTGGTGCCCGCCGACCGCGTGATGACGCTACAGACGGTGAGCTCCGACGTCATGGCGTTCATCGTGTCCGGCGGTGTCACCGACATCCCCGCCGCGACGGCCGCCGTGACCACGGCCGCTACGACCACGGCCGCTACGAAGAAATAGGAACGCGTTCACGAAAGTCTCTGGACGCTCGCGCGTACGGGCGACAGTATTGTACGTCAGTTGCAAGTCGGCGACGCAGTCCGCCGCCGCGTGATCCGCGACAGCACGCAATCCTCACCTACGGAGTGACCTTTTGGCGTCCAGCATGGAACCCAGCAATTCCAACGAAGCTTGGGGAAGTCGCATAGGCCTCATTCTCGCCATGGCGGGCAATGCGGTCGGACTCGGCAACTTCCTGCGCTTCCCGACGCAGGCCGCAGCGAACGGCGGTGGATCGTTCATGATCACGTACTTCATCGCCCTGCTGCTGCTGGGCATCCCCCTCATGTGGATCGAGTGGGGCATCGGGCGAAATGGTGGCCTCTACCGCAAGGGACACCTGCCGGGCATGCTGGCGGCGATCTGGAAGCATCCGTTCGCCAAGTACCTCGGTGTGCTGGGCCTGATCGTCCCGATGTGCGTCATGATCTACTACACGTACATCGAGGCCTGGACCGTGGCCTTTGCCTGGTTCTCTCTGACCAAGGACTACTGGGGCCTCGAGACGCAGGACGGCATGATGGGGTACCTGCGCTCCTTCCAGGGCAATCCGCTGCCGGGCGCCCCAGTCTACCACGCGCCGTGGACCCCGTACGCCTTCTTCCTGGCGACCCTTGCCGTCAACATCTGGGTACTCTCGAAGGGCATTGCGGGCGGCATTGAGAAGCTCGCGAAGATCGGCATGCCGATCCTCTTCGGCCTCGCGATCATTCTCGCGATCGTCGTCATGACCCTGCCGACTCAGCCGGGCGTCGGCACGAGCCCGCTGCAGGGTCTCGAGTTCATCTACGCGCCTGACTTCTCGCGCCTCGATGAACCCCGTGTGTGGCTCGCCTCGGCCGGCCAGATCTTCTTCACGCTGTCGGTGGGCATGGGCTCGCTGCAAGCGTACGCATCGTATTTGTCGAAGAAGGACGACCTCGTGCTCAACGGCATCGCGACGGCTGCGACCAACGAGACCGCCGAAGTCGTGCTCGGCGGCACCATCGCCATCCCGGCAGCGGTCGCGTTCTTCGGCGTCGCCGGTGCGATGGCTGTGGCGCAGGGTGGCTCGTTCAACCTCGGCTTCGCGACGATGCCGGTGGTGTTCCAGCAGATCCCGATGGGCAACTTGCTCGGCGTCGCGTGGTTCGGCCTGCTCTTCTTCGCCGGCATCACCTCGTCGGTGGCGATGCTCACGCCGGTCGTCGCGTTCTTCCGTGAGGAGTTCGGCTTCCGTCGCGAGCAGACCGCCTGGATCCTGGGCGGCGTCTGCCTCGTGTTCGGCCTCATGCACGTGACCTGGCTCGAATACGGATTCCTCGACGAGTGGGATTACTGGGCCGGCACCTTCGGTCTCGTGCTCGTCGCCGTCGTCGAAGTCGTGGTCTTCATGTGGATCTTCAGCCCGAAGAAGGCGTGGGAAAGCCTGCACATGGGCGCCGACATTCGGATTCCAGGCATCTACAAGTTCATCATGACGTACGTCACACCGCTCTACCTGCTCTTCATCCTCGGGTGGTGGGGCTGGGCCGACGCGATCCCGATCCTCATGAACGAGAAGATGGCGTCCGGCGGACCGGTGGTCGCAGAGAACCTGCCCTACATCATCGCTTCGCGTGGCATTATCGTCCTGTTCGCCATAGTCTTCGTGGTGTTCATCCGCATCGCGTGGCAACGCAACAAGTACGACGACCGCGCGGGCTTCATCGAAGTCGATCGTAGTGGGGAGGCATAACATGTCGAACGGCGCACTGGCTTTCATGCTCGGCAGCTGGACCTTCGTCCTCGGCCTCACCTTCTGGTCCTTCTACACGCTGCTGACACTCAAGAAGCATCATGATCCGGACGGGATCGGGCCGGCAGCACCGCCGGTTCCGGGGAAGGCTGAGCGGAAGAAGTAAGTCTTGAGGTGGAAGGTGGAAGGTGGAAGGTGGAAGGTGGAAGGTGGAAGGTGGAAGGTGGAAGGTGGAAGGTGGAAGGAACAACGAAGCGGGGCGGCACCTATTGGGTGCC
>JANOTV010000321.1:0-7753 GCA_031416495.1 Gemmatimonadota bacterium | reverse complement strand
GCGTACGTCGGCGCACTCGGCCACGCCTTCGGTCCCAACCAGGAGCGCGGCGTCTTCAAGACGACTGACGGCGGCAAGACCTGGGCGAAGATCCTCTATCGCAACGACTCGACGGGCATCTCGGACCTGATCATGGATCCGAACGATCCGAACACGCTCTACGCCGCGTTCTGGCATGCGTACCGCACCCCCTGGATGCTCAACTCTGGCGGACCCGGCGGCGGCATCTTCAAGACGACCGACGGCGGCGCGACCTGGCGCGAGATCACCGCGGCGAAAGGCCTGCCGCGCGGCGTGCTCGGCAAGATCGGCATCACCGTGTCGCCGGCCAACTCGCGGCGCGTGTGGGCGATCATCGAAGCCGATTCTGGCGGTGTGTATCGCTCCGACGACGCGGGCGAGACATGGAACTGGATCAACAAGGACCGCAGCCTCCGTCAGCGCGCCTGGTACTACTCCAAGATCTACGCCGACCCGAAGGACACGAATGTCATCTACGGATTGAACGTGCAGTTCTTCCGCAGCACCGACGGCGGCAATACGTTCCGCCAGCAGATCAGCGTGCCGCATGGCGACAACCACGACATGTGGATCGCGCCGAACGACCCGATGCGCATGGTGCAGGCGAACGACGGCGGCGCCAACGTGAGCTTCAACGGCGGCCAGACCTGGACCGACCAAGACTTCGCGACGGCGCAGATGTATCACGTCTCCACGACGAACCACTTCCCGTATCAGGTCTGCGGCGCGCAGCAGGACAACTCGACGCTCTGCGGCCCGAGCCGCGAGCAGGGCAACATCGGCATCGGCGACTGGCGCGAAGCGGGCGGCGGCGAGTCGGGATACATCACGGCGCATCCTGACACGCCGGACATCATCTACGCGGGCAGCTACTCGGGTTACCTCACGCGCAAGGACATGCGCACCGGTCTCCAGCGCAACATCAACGCGTGGCCGATGAACCCGATGGGCCATTCATCGGAAGACATCACGCACAAGTTCCAGTGGACCTTCCCGATCGTGATCTCGCAGCACGACACGAAGGTGCTCTACGTCGGCGGCAGCCAGCTCTTCAAGTCGGTGAACGAAGGCCAGAGCTTTGAGATCATCTCGCCGCGCATCGCTCGCAACGACCCCAGGACGCTCGGCGCGTCCGGCGGTCCGATCACGAAGGACCAGACGGGCGTCGAGACGTACGGCACGATCTTCACGCTCGCGGAGTCGCCGCGGTCCGCGGCGCTCCTGTGGGCGGGCACGGATGATGGCTACGTGCAGCTCACACGCGACGGCGGCAAGACGTGGAAGAACGTGACGCCGCGCGGCATCGGCGACTTCGCGCGCGTCTCGATCGTCGAGGCTTCGTCGTTCGACGAGGGCACGGCGTATGTGGCAGCGAACCGGTTCCAGCTCGACGACTTTTCGCCGTCACTCTGGATGACGACCGACTTCGGCGCGACGTGGACGAAGATCGTGAGCGGGATCCCGGCGGACGAGTTCACGCGCGTGATCCGCGAGGATCCCGAGCGTCGCGGCCTGCTGTACGCCGGCACGGAGCGCGGCGTGTGGGTGTCGTTCAATGACGGCGCGCAGTGGCAGCGTCTGCAGCGCAACCTGCCGCCGGTGCCGGTGCATGACCTCGTGATCAAGGAAGGCGATCTCGTCGTCGGCACACATGGCCGTTCGTTCTGGGTGATGGATGACCTCTCACCGCTGCGGCAGATGAACGCGGAGATCGCTGCCAAGTCGGCGCATCTCTTCCAGCCGCGCGATGCGTATCGCATCGAGTGGGGCGGTGGCGGATTCGGCGGCGGTGGTGGTGGCAACGTCGCGGCGCTGAGCCGGCCTGGCATGAACCCGACGAGCGGCGCGGTGGTCTACTACTATCTCGCGCTGGGCGGTTCGCCGGTGAAGTTCGAGTTCCTCTCACCTGATGGCTCGGTGATCAAGAGCTATGAGTCCGCACCGCCGATGGATTCCGCAGCACGCGCGGCGGCGGCCGCTCAGGCGGCCGCACAGGCGGCAGGTGGCGGCGGCCGTGGTGGTTTCGGCGGCGGCGCGGCGCGTCCGGCGAATGCAGCCGGACTCAACACCTTCGCGTGGGACATGCGGTATCCCGACGCAAGCACGTTCACGGGGATGATCCTTTGGTCGGGCAGCACGCGCGGTCCGATCGCACCCGCCGGCATGTACACCGTGCGCATGACGGTCGGCGATGCCTCGCCGCTCACGTCGACTTTCACGCTGCTGAACGATCCGCGCACGACGGCCACCGCAGCCGATCTCGTCGCGCAGTTCGAGCTCCTCATCAAGGTCCGCGACAAGACGAGTGAGGCGAACGACGCGGTGAAGACCATCCGCAACGTGAAGGCGCAGCTCACCGACCGCGCGACGAAGGCGCCGCGTCTCAAGCGCAGTGCCGATGCTCTCGCTGCCGCGCTGTCCGCGGTGGAGCAGGAGGTCTACCAGGTGAAGAACCAGAGCAGCCAGGACCCGCTCAACTACCCGGTGAAGATCAACAACAAGATCGCGGCGCTGAACGGCGTGGTCGCGTCGGGCCCGTACGCGCCGACCGACCAGGCGGTGGCCGTGTTCCAGGAACTCAACAGCATGCTCAAGGTGCAGCTCGACAAGCTGCGGAAGCTGCTCACCGAGGATCTCGAGCGCTTCAACCGCCAGGCGAAGCAGGCGGACCAGGCGCCGGTGGTTCCGAAAGCCGAGGAGCCAACGCCGCCGCGCCCGACGATCACGGCGGACGACGACACGGACGACATGTCGGACCAGTCCGCGGACCGCGCGGCGTGATCTCTGCGAAGAAAGCACACTGGATGGTCCGCGACGCGGTCGTCGCGGACCATCCAGTGGTGTTCGCGCTCAACAACGGCGCGGCACCGCATGTGAACGCACTGGATGACGAACAGTTCGCGTGGCTCGTCGAGCACGCGAAATACTTCCGTGTGTTGGAGGACGCGGGCGGCATCGCGGGCGGCATCGCGGGCGGCATCGCGGGCTTCGTGCTCTGCGTGCCGTCGGGACTCGACTACTGGAGCGAGAACTACCGCTGGTTCAAGCAGCGGTACGCGGAGTTCCTGTATCTCGATCGCGTGGTCGTCGCAGAACGTTCACGACGAGCCGGCGTCGGTCGCGCAATGTACGAGGACCTTCACGCGACGGCTGCGGCCGATTGGCTGCGGATCACGCTCGAGGTGAACATCAGGCCGCCGAATCCGGTGTCGATCGCGTTCCATGCGAAGATGGGATACCGGCCGATCGGAGTGCGCGAGTACGACGAGGGAAAGAAGGCCGTGCAGATGTTCGAGAAGGCGATGGACTAAGCGGTGGAAGGTGGAAGGAGGCCCTTCTCATTGTCGCGTTCTGCCTGCCATCTTCAACCTCAACCCCCGAAGTTCGGGACCGTACTCCCATCCACCGCCATGCCCATCGCGTGGTAGCCCTTGTCCACGTAGAGCGTCGTGCCGGTGATGCCGCTCGCGAGTGGTGAACAGAGGAATGCCGCCGCCATGCCGACTTCCGCGGCTTGCAGCTCCTGCTCGAGTGGGGCGTTCGACGAGCAGTACTTCACCATCGACTCGATGATGCCGATCGCGCTCGCGGCGCGCGAGGCGAAGGGTCCCGCTGAGATCGTATTCACGCGGACGCCGTACTTGCGGCCGGCTTCGAAGGCGAGCACACGCGTGTCGCTCTCGAGCGCCGCCTTCGCCGACGACATGCCGCCGCCGTAACCCGGGATCGCGCGTTCGCTCGCCATGTACGTGAGCGAGGCGACACTCGCGCCGGGGCGGAGCATGGGGCCGAACTCGCGCAGCATGCCGATGAGCGAGTACGCGCTCACGCCGATCGCCGAGAGGTAGCCGGCGCGCGACGTGTCGATCAGCGCCTTCTTCACCTCAGGACCGTTCGCGAGCGAGTGCATAAGGATGTCGAGCGGCTGGTCGCCGAAATCGGCGCGCATCTGCGCGGCGAGCCCCGCGATCGAGAAATCGCCGGTGTCCTTGTAGCGCTTGTTGCTGCGGACATCCTCCGGCGCGTCCTCGAGCCGGTCGTAGGCCGCATCGAGTGGATAGATCTTCTCGAAGTTGAGCAGCGAGCCGTCGGAGAGTCGGCGCGATGCATCCATTTTTCCGCGCTCGAGCAGGTTGAGGAAGATGTTGAGCGCCGGCGGCCAGGTGGCGACGCAGACCGTCGCACCGGCCTCGATCATCGCCTTGGCGATGGCGAACCCGAATCCACCGTCGTCGGCGACGCCGGCGACGAGCGCACGTTTTCCTGTCAGATCGATGTTGAGCATACCGTGATATGTCGCGTGCGAGGCGGTGAGGCAAGGTGTGTCGGCGACCTCACGCGTCGCCGACGGCTGGGTCGGAGCGTCTCACAGCGAGGCGCTCGCCTTGCGGGCGCATTCCGCGAGCAGCGCGGAGCCGACGAAGAGCGCGTCCTCGTCCGGGTCGAATCGCGGCGTGTGCACGCCGAAGCGCGTGCGTCCCGGCCGCCAGGTGCCGATGCGCATGAAGCATCCGTCCATCTTCTCGAGGAAAAAGGCGAAGTCCTCACCACCCATGTTCGCCACGGGGAGGGACTTCAACGCGTCGTCACCCAGCAGCGCACGCGCCGCCTGCTGCGCCCACGCGGCGGCGCGAACGGTATTCACGAGCGGCGGCGTACCATCGCTGATGGTGACCTTGGCGGTGAGACCATGCACTGCGGCGATGGCATGCGCGAGACGATCGAGCTCCGTGAGCAGGAGCGTGCGTGACGCCGCGGTCGTCGCGCGGATGGTCCCGCTGCAGTGCGCCGTCTCTGGGATGACGTTCGATGCCGTGCCTGCATGCAGCATGCCGACGGTGATCACGCCGGGCAGCGCAGGGTCGAGCCGGCGCGAGACGATGGTCTGCACTTCCATCACGAACGCGCTCAGTCCGATGACCGGGTCGCGCGTGTCGTGCGGCCGCGCGCCATGCCCCCCGCGCCCGATGAAGACGATGTCGAACGTGTCGGTGGATGCGGCCAGCGGTCCCGCGTCCGCGACGACTTCTCCGACGGTGAAGCGCCAGTCGACGTGCCCGCCGAAGATCGCCGCGACGCCGTCGAGCGCGCCGCTGGCGAGCATGCGCGCCGCTCCCTGTCCCACTTCTTCCGCCGGCTGCAGCACGATGCGCACTTCGCCGATCGCGGGATCGCGCGCGAGCAGCATGCCCGCACCCACCGCCCACGTCGCATGCATGTCGTGACCACAGGCGTGCATCACGCCTGGGACGAGCGAGACGAACGGTACCTCATTCAGCTCGGTGATCGGAAGCGCATCGATGTCACCGCGGATCGCGACGATCGGCCCGCCCACGCGAGTGCCCGGGATTCGCGCCACGAGCCCCGTTTCCGCAACCACCGTCACATGAGTGATGCCGCACTCGGCGAGCGCCGACTTCAGCAGGTCGCGCGTGCCGTGCTCCTTCCACGAGAGCTCCGGCGCCGCGTGGATCGCGCGACGCAAGCCGACCAGGAAGCGACGATCGGCGGGCGTGAACTGCGCCTCCACCCCAGCGCTCAGTGCATGCGTGGTCAAGCGCGCACATCCTCGGAACGCACCGTGAGCGCGTCGACGCGCTCGCGATCGACCGTCACGCCGATCCCCGGCGAATGCAGTGGGACGTCCACCATGCCGTCGGCATCCATCGTCCACTCCGGCTCGATGATGTCCCGGGCCCAGTACCGCGCGCTGGGCGAGAGATCGCCGGGCAGCGTGAAGTTGGGGAGCGAGGCGAGCGCGACGTTGTAAGCGCGACCGATGCCGCTCTCGAGCATCCCGCCGCACCAGACGGGAACGCCGCTCTCCGTGCAGAAGTCGTGGATCGCGAGCGACTGCGTGAAGCCGCCGACGCGTCCCGGCTTGATGTTGATGATGCGGCCGGCCCCGAGAGTCACCATGTCCTGCGCACGCTCGAGCGAGGTGATCGACTCGTCGAGGCAGAGCGGCGTGCGGAGGCGCTTCTGGAGCGTGGCGTGCCGGACGATGTCATCAGAGGCCAGTGGCTGTTCGATCATCATGAGGCCGAAGTCGTCGAGTAGCGCAAGACGCTCCATGTCGTCGAGCGTGTAGGCATTGTTCGCATCGGCCATGAGGTGCGCCGCATCGCCGACCGCGGTGCGCACGGCCGCGATCCACTCGATGTCTCGACCGGGAGAGATCTTGATCTTCACTTTCTTGTACCCGGCGGCCAGCGCATCGGATGCCCTGGCGATGAGCGTCGCCTCGTCCTTCTGGATGCCGAGTGAGATGCCCGTCGCGATGCGTTCGCGTGTGCCGCCAAGCATCCGTGCGAGCGGCAGTCCGGCCTTGGTCGCGGCGATCGCCCACGAGCCCATCTCGAGCGCGGCCTTCGCCATGTTGTGCCCGCGCACATCCCGGCTGAGGATGTCATGCACCTCGCCCGGCGCCTCGACCGCGCGTCCGAGCAGACGCGGCGCGAGGAACCGCACGATCGTCGGCCATGCGGTATCGAGGGTCTCGTAGGAATAGTTGGGCGCGTCATCGACGACGCACTCGCTCCAGGTGCTCACGCCCTCCGTATCGAAGAGCTCGAGCAGGAGGATGCGACGCTCGCTCATCACGCCGGACGAGATGCGGAACGGCTCGCGGAGCGGGAGACGGATCTCACGGAGGACGACGCGGTCGAGGTGGATCATGCGCTTTTTCTGGTGGAGGACTGCTCGAGGAGGTACGCGCCGCCCGACGGGTCGGCGACGAAGCCGCGCACTTCGTATCCGCGCGGCAGGTAGTGCGTGAAGGCACGGCGCGTGGCCGCGCGCCAGCGACGTGCCGTGGCGATGTCCGCCGCGGCGAGTGCGGTGATGTCTCGGGGGATCCGCACGGCGACGCGTGGTGCATCAACGAGCGCCGCTTCGGAGGCATCGTCGCCCACCGCGAACGGCGTGCCTGGCGGGATCTCCGCGAGCGGAGCCGCCAGGCGCGCACGGTCCACCGGCCATGCGATGACGAAACGATCGGTCGGCATGTCGCCCTGCAGCGGCGAGTTGGTGCCCTCGCCGTACATCGCCACCACGTACTCGTCCGCACGTGCGCCCATGCGGTTGAGGTTCAGGTGCGCGTTGCGCGCGACGAGCGGATCGTACGTCCAGTAGATGGTCTCGATGCCGAGCGACTCACACTGCTGGCGCTGGTATTCCTTGAGTTGTTCGCCGAGGTGCTGACCCTGCGCATCGGGATGCACGGCGAGCATGTCGGACCAGTGCACGAGGCGGCCGTCCTTGAGACCGGTGACGCCGAACACGAAGCCGAGCATGTTGCCGTGTTCGTCGAAAGCGCCGGCGGTGACGCCGCCCAGCTTCTGGGCGACGAGCAGCATGGCGGCCGGCACTTTTTCGGTGAATCCACCTCCCCACGTGAGCTCCTGCAGCTCGACGCAGCGGGCGCGGTCGTCATGTGAAGCGAAGTCGCGGATCAAAAGGGAAGGCGGGAGAGGGGGGACGGAAGGGCTTCGCCCTGCTAAACTACGGACCATGCGCACTCTTTGCTGGTGGTTCTCGTTCCTCATCATACTGCCTGTCGGCACCGCTGCCGCGCAGTCCGACAGCGCGCGCGCGCCGGTCGACGTACCCGGGATCGTGAGCAGGACGGACATGCTGCGGCTGGGCGGCTTCGCGCTCCTGACCGCTGCAGCCTATCAGATGGACGGAGCCGCGCGCGACGCGGTGCGTCGGCCGAACGTGCAGGCAAGCC
>JANOTV010000320.1:0-7256 GCA_031416495.1 Gemmatimonadota bacterium | reverse complement strand
TATCGTGGGGACGGACGGCTACAAGGTCATGAAGCCCTTTACCGGCGACCTGTTCAAGGGCTTGCTAGCGTTTTTCCTGCTGGAGATGGGGATTCTGGTCGCCCGGCGCGCCCGCGAGATGAAGGGTGTCGGGCCATTCCTGATCGCCTTTGCCTTCCTGGTACCAATGGTCAACGCAGTGATCGTTATCACCCTGTCCCATCTCGCCGGTTTATCATCGGGGGATACGCTGATGCTCGCGGTGCTCGCGGCGAGCGCCTCCTATATCGTGGTGCCGGCGGTGGTTCGCGTCGCCATCCCGGAGGCAAATCCGGGACTCTACTTCGGCATGGCGCTGGCGCTCACCTTCCCGTTCAACGTCGTGCTCGGGATACCGCTGTATTACCAACTGATCCAAACTTTGTGAGAGGCAAGCGATGAATATCATTTGGCGGTGGCAGCGTGACCTGCCGGGCGGGGCGGCGCCCTGAGCCCGACACCGCCTTCGATCTATGCCGAACGTCGGGTGGCCCTGCTCACCCAGCACGGCAAGGAAGGTGTGATCGCCTCGGTGCTTGATCCGGCGCTCGGCTGCCGGGTCGAGCGAGTGACTGGCTACGACACGGATCTCCTCGGCACCTTCACCCGCGACATTCCGCGCGCAGGCATGCAGCTTGAGGTGGCACGCAAGAAGGCGCGCATCGGCATGCAGCTTTCCGGTCTGCCGCTCGGGCTCGCCAGCGAGGGTTCGTTCGGCCCCGACCCTATGGTGGGGATCTTTCCCTGGAACGTGGAGTTCCTGATTTTTCTCGATGAGGAGCGCGGCCTGGAGGTCGTGGGCATAGCCCAAGGCAAGGCGAACTTCTCCCACCTGCTCACGGCCGATTGGGCTGCGGCCGAGGCCTTCGCCAAGCAGGCGGGATTCCCCGCGCACCATCAGGTGGTACGTCCAGAGGGCGAGGACGACCCGCGCATACGCAAGGGGATCGCCACCTGGGCGGAGCTGGAAGCTGCCTTTGCCTGGGCGCTTGCTGCATCGGCCAACGGGCGGGTATTCGTCGAAACCGACATGCGCGCCCACGCCAGTCCCACGCGCATGGACAACATCCGCCTGGCGGCCGAGGACCTGGTGAAAAAGCTGCGCTCGCTCTGTCCGTCCTGCGGCACGCCGGGATTCTGGATCGTCGAGCGGGTGGATGGCCTCCTGTGCGAAGCCTGCGGCGCGCCCACGCGCGAGACTCGCGCCGAGATTCATGGATGTCTCAAGTGCGCGCATCGACTCACCCGCGAGCACACTGACCGGCAGCATGCCGAACCGGGCCGTTGCACCTACTGCAACCCCTGAGAAAGTACGATTCACGACCATGCTGCACACGATCGATGAAGCGATCGCGAAGGACCGGTAGCACACGACGGCGCAACAACGGCGGAGTAACACTTGTTATCCCGGGCGTCCCGCCGCACGTTACCCTGGTGCCATAGCGGGGAACGTTTCTTTCGTGGAGGTTCGCATGTTTCGCATCGCCAGCGCCGTGGCGGCGCTCGCCGGACTGTCACTCGCCACCGGTCTCGCCGCTCAGGAGCACGCGCACCCCGCGACGCCGCGGCTGGGAACCGTGCACTTCACTTCGTCATGCGCGCCCTCGGTCGCCTCGGAGTTCGATCGCGGCATCGCGCTCCTGCATTCATTCGAGTTCGGCGCATCGACGAAGGCATTCGAAGGTGTGTTGGCGTCGGACTCGACCTGCGCGATGGCCTGGTGGGCGATCGCGCTGAACCGATGGGGCAACCCGATGGTCCCGAATATCCGGCCGGCGGCGGCGCTCGAGCGCGGCAGGCAGGCAGCGGAAGCGGCCGCGCGCGTCGGAACGGATGCCTCCGAACGCGAGCGCGGGTACATCGCCGCGGTGTCCGAGTTGTATGCGGACCATGCGAACCGCGACCAGCGGACCCGGGTGCTCGCGTACGAGCGCGCGATGGGCGAGCTGGCCGCGCGATATCCCGAGGACAATGAAGCGAAGATCTTCCACGCCATCGCGCTCGCGGGTGCGGCGCCTCCCACCGACAAGAGTTACGCCAACCAACTCAAGGCCGGCGCCATCCTCGAGGAACTCTTCCGGCAGCAGCCCGATCATCCCGGAGTGACGCATTACATCATCCACAGCTACGACGTGCCGGCACTCGCCGAGCGCGCGACGGCGGCGGCGCGGCGCTATGCCGACATCGCGCCCGATGCCGCGCATGCGCTGCACATGCCCTCTCACACCTTCACGCGCGTCGGGATGTGGAACGAGTCGGTCGGCTCGAACCTGAGGTCGATGGACGCGGCGGATCGCGCCTCCTCGATCGCCGAAGCGCTGCATGCAGCGGACTACGCCGTCTATGCCTATCTGCAGATGCGGCGCGACTCGGCCGCGCGTGCCCTCATGCAAAAACTTCCGGGCTTGGCGGCGCGCTTTGATCCGTCCGCCGTGACCGGCGCGGCGCCTGGCTCTGCGGGGCTCTTCGCGCTGGCGGCCATTCCTGCGCGCTACGCGCTCGAGCGGAGCGACTGGGCAACAGCGGCCGAGCTGGCGCCTGCGCCCACCGCCTTCCCTTACACCGAGGCACTGACGCATTTCGCGCGCGCACTCGGCGCCGCGCGTCTGGGAGATACCGCGAAGGCGCGCGTATCGGTCGATTCTCTCGCGGCGCTCCAGACGCGACTGGTCGCGAGCCGCGAAGCGTACTGGGCGGAGCAGGTGGCGATCCAGCAGCTCGGCGCGTCCGCCTGGCTCGACCTCAGCGCCGGACGTCGTGATGCGGCGCTCGAGAAGATGCGTCACGCGGCCGTGCGAGAGGACGCGACCGAGAAGGCGCCGGTGACGCCCGGCCCGTTGGCCCCGGCGCGAGAACTGCTCGGTGATATGCTGATGGAACTCAGACGCCCGGCGGAGGCGCTCGCCGAGTACCGGAAGTCCTTCGCGCGAGAACCGAATCGCTACCGCTCGTTGAGGGGAGCGGCGGATGCTGCGTCCGCTGCGGGCGACAAGGAGGCAGCGCGCCAGTACACGCGGGAGATCGAGAAGCTGACCAGTCCCTGAGAGGGCCACCAATACTGCCGCCCGCCACCGCACAGTGCCAGCATATTCCCCAGCACGGGGCGATGCCGTAGCTTCTGCAATGACTTCTCTCAAACGCACGCTGAAAAGCAGCGACCTGACGCTCCTCGTGGTCGGCGGCGTGATCGGCTCCGGCATCTTCCTCGTGCCGTCGACGGTGCTGAAGCAGGCGGGCTCGGTGCGCATCGCGATGCTCGCGTGGCTTGCAGGCGGCATCCTCTCGCTCTTCGGCGCGCTGACCTACGCCGAACTCGGCGCGATGAACCCGAGCTCGGGCGGGCTCTACGCGTACACGCGCGATGCGTTCGGCCGCTTCCCTGCCTTCCTCTTCGGCTGGACGATGTTCTTCGTCATCGGCGCGGGCACTGTGGCCACGCTCGCCGTCGCCTCGGCGAACTACATGGGGCAGTTCGCCGAGCTCACGCCATTGATGAAACAGCTCATCGCCGTCGGCCTGATCATCCTGATGGCGGTCATCAACGTGCGGGGTGTGCGCGGCAGCGCGATGGTGCAGAACTGGGCGACGGGCATCAAGGCCGGCGCCATCATCGTCATGAGCCTGATGCTCCTGCTGATGAGCGGTACGCCAGTCGTCCCAGCGGATGTGCCACCACTCGTCGCGAGCCCGGCGCTGCTCACCTCGATCGGCACGGCGATGATCTCCGTGCTCTGGGCATATGAGGGCTGGCAGTACGTGACCTTCGCGGCGGGCGAGGCGATCGATCCACAGCGTACGCTCCCCCGCTCGATCGTGCTCGGCACGGTGATACTGATCGCCATCTACATGCTGGCGAACGTCGCGTACCTCGTGGCGCTCGGCCCCGAGCAGATGGCGGCGTCGGAGCGTGTCGCGGGCGATGCGACGGCCGCGGTGCTCGGCCCGCTCGCCGGTCAGGCGATCGCGCTCGCGATCATCATCTCGATGTACAGCGCGGCGCATGCGATCGTGATCACGACGCCGCGCGTGTACTACTCCATGGCGCAGGACGGGATCTTCTTCAAGAAGCTCGCCGAGGTGCATCCGAAGTTCGGCACGCCGGCGTTCGCGATCATCGCGTCTTGCGCATGGGCTGCAGTGCTCGCGTGGAGCGGCACCTTCGAGCAGCTCCTCACGTATGTGGTCTTCGTTGGCTGGATCTTCTACGCGCTCGGCGCGGCGGCCCTCATCGTGCTGCGTCGCACGCGTCCCGATGCGGAGCGTCCGTTCCGCGTGCCGGGTTATCCGTGGACCCCGATCCTGTTCGTGCTCTCCGCGATCGCGATCGTGGGCAACGCGATCTATGCGCAGCCGAAGGAAGCGTTGATCGGGCTCGGTGTGGTGTTCGCCGGCGTGCCGGCATATTGGTTCTACAACCGGAAGCGCTAGCGCAGTCCGCCCATCCGGAAGAGGTATGACGCCTTGAGGAAGAAGGCATCGTCCGTGCGATACAATCCATCGAACTTGAACGGCTGCGGCTCCGTCATGCGCGCACCGTAGCCCAGGTAGACGACCGTGCCAGGCGAGGGAGTGTACGCGAGCAGCAGATCGCCGCGCACGCGGATCGTGTTGCGCGGCGCGGTCCGCACGTAGACGCCGCTCGCGTTGCGGAGCAGCAGCGGGAAGCCGGTGCGTGAATCGTCGCGCAGGGCATCGACCGACTCCGAGTAGTACTCGCCGATCACCCGGACGAAGAACGGCCGCGAGATCTGGTACTCCGTCTTGATGCGCGGGATGCGCACGATGCCCACGAGCGAGCCGTCGGTGCGACGCACGAAGTCCTGCATCTGGTAGGTGCCGTCGATCCGCAGGCGCTCCGACGCGCGCACGTTGATCGTCGCCGACATGTACCACACATCGGCAGACGCCCATTCATAGAAGTTCTCGTCGATGCCGCGGATCACCGCAGCGTTCGCCTGCACGTACCTGTAGCGCGGCGTACCGACGCGCAGCACCCAGTCGCGATTCGGCAGTCGCGGTGTGCCCATGAACGCGAGCGTATCGAACCCGCCGCCGACGCGGGGCGCCTCGATGCGGAAGCGCGGCCCGTAGAACGATGGGTCGTAGCCGAAGGTCTCGAGCAGCAGCGACGCGCCCACCGTCCAGCCGCCGCGCAAGGTCGCATCGGCGTTCATGTGGAACTTCTTGTCGCGCGCGTCGCCGCGCTGCGTGAAGTTGTCGTAGTTCCAGATCGCATCGCCCGTGAGACTGCCGGTGAAGCTCTCGACGCGACGTCCGCGCTCGCCGAACCAGGTGTAGCGCGGGACAAGGTTCGCCTGCACTTCGCCGGTGCGCGAGATGAAGCCGCTCTCGGTGTTGAAGTCCGGATCGATGCCGCGGAAGTAGGTGCGCACACCGAACTTCCGGCCATCGCGCGCGAGCCGGCCCTCGAAGAGCGGCGCCGTCGTCACGACGCCACCGTCCTGCGTGCGCGCGCCGGCCAGTTGGAACGAGCCCGAGTAGATGCGCGCGCGCACGGCGCGGCCGTCCACGCTCAGCACGCGGTTGGACGCGGCACCATCGAGCTTGTCGGTGTACGTCATCGCGATGCGCGAGCCCGCGCCAAGGTCGCGCGAGAGCCGCACGATGTTGTAGATGGGATTGTCCGAGCCGGTGCGCGACGTGTTCTGCGCATCCGCGGCACTGAGGAACGCGATGTTCGTGGTCCCCACCTTCCCGGATATCTTCGCCGACACCACCGGCTGCACGATGCGTCGCGTGTAGACGAGCCCGTTGGGTGTCTGGAACTGCTCGATGCCGTCGATGAAGAACGGTCGGCGCTCGGCGAAGAACACCGCGCGCCGGGGATCGAACTGGAACTGGCCCGCGTCCGCTTCGACCTGCGAGAAGTCGGGATTCACGGTGCCGTTAAGCGTCAGGTTGTTGGTGACGCCCCATCGTGCGGTCGCGCCGACCTTCGGCTGGCCCGCCGTATAGTCCCAACCCGTCGCACCGGCCGTGCCATCCATGCGGTCCGTCACTTCCGGCGTGATGTCGAGCACGAGTCCGCGGCGGAGACCATGGAGGCCGTTGAGCGTGCCCGACTGGCCGAGGAACGATGCGTTCGCGCGCTGCGCCGGCGCCCAGGTATCCTCGTAGTTCGAGTGCTGCACGAGACGCACGACGTTGAGCCCCCACGTCTGCCGCTCGGCCGCCTGGAATCGCAGGCTCTTGAACGGGATCCTCACCTCGACCTCGAATCCGAAATCGGTCAGTCGGCCCTTCGATTCGTACACATAGTCCTGGCTGAGATCAGCCGACTCGCGCGCACTGTTGCCGCCACCCATGAGCCCGCCGCTGCTCCGGTTGCCCTGCTCCACCAGACTGCCGTCGGCCTGGATGCCGAGCGGGTTCACGGAGAACACCGCAGCCTGTCGCCCATCGTTGAAGGTGCCGATGAGGAACTGGATCTGATCGTCCGAACTGATCCGGTCGCGTTCGGCGAGCGTCGCGCGCACGGTGCCATGCGGCTCGTAGGCGCGGACACCGAAGTGGATCGCCGTCGGCGAGTACCAGACCAGCACGACCGTCGAGTCGGCTGCGGCGATGCCGTCGTTCGGTGAGAACTGGGAGAACCCAGTGAGCACCGACGCACTCTTCCACGGGGCTTCATCGAGCACACCGTCGATCGTGACGGTGGCCTCGATGCGTGGCGGTTCCACCTTCAGCTGGCCGCTCCTGCCGATATGGACAGGCGGATCGTTCACGACGAACGCGAGCGCAGCGACGAGCGGGAACGCGAAGGGGGACATATGGGGGTTCTGGGGATGCGAATCGGGAGCAACGATACAAGTACGGCCCACGAAGTCAATCAGTTGACGGCCCCCGCCCACGGAGGCTGGTGCGAGGTGTCGTCTGGACTACTGCTTCTCCTGCTCGTTGGTTTCGCCTTCGTTGCCGCCCATGTCGTCCGCGACTGGGTGGCGCGGAAGTTCGTCGTCTCGGGCGCCGAATACCTCACGATAGGGGAAGCGCACCGGAAGGTCGCTCGCCGTTCGCGGCAAAGCCGGACCGAGCGCTCGGCGATCCGGGGAACCGCATGACCGCCCCCCGTGGTACAAATCATGGTGCAGTCGTCGCCACAAACGCCGACGGCCTGCGCGGGATGGTCCCGGCAAGCCGTTGGTAGTCGAACACCTGAACCACGATAGCTGGGGCGGGACTCGAACCCGCGACCCCGGCATTATGAGTGCCGTGCT
>JANOTV010000319.1:0-5053 GCA_031416495.1 Gemmatimonadota bacterium | reverse complement strand
CGGCGTGGGTGCGCCGTGGCCCCGCGACGACGTCGGTGTCTCCCACCTTGGCCAGCAGCGCCATGAACGCATCGTCCGGCAGGATATCCAGCCCGAGCGCTGCCTTGACCTCTTCCTTCGATTTGCTCATGTGCGGGGTTCCTCGAACACGGGTACTCCCTGCTGATATGCCTCGATCACCTCGAGCACGACGCGAAGCTTCTCCATGTCCGGCGCGTTTCCCGGTTTGATCTCGCAATTCACGATCCCGGCGCCGTCAGCCTCCAGCACGAACAGGTACACACGCGCCCCGCCCGTCTCGCCGCCGCGGCTGGTCGGTTTGAGCTCCCAGACCGGCGATGATTGCATTTTCACCAGATACTGGCTGTTCCGTCCCTGCGCGTGCAGCTCCCTCATCATCTTGATCATCATGGCCACACCACGCTGCTTGCTGTCCTCTGCCAGTGCGAGCAGCTCGTCGATGATGATGGGGTGTTTCGCCTGCAATCGTTGCGGATGCCGAGCGAGTTCGAGCCGCATGTCAAGTCTATCCTATACAGTGTGCGATTGTCAAGGCAAGCATATACGGCAGTCCTGATTGGCTTCGCGGTTGTCGCCGTTGAATGCTCAGGTCGCCTGTGAGCTCGCCGGCATGTGGTCACTGCAGCATGTCGCGGCAGGTGGCGAAGCGCGTCACCGAATTCGCGCACTCGTCGGGCAGAGCGCGCCGGCCTTGCCTGCGCCGCGATCTTGCCATACACTATCTCCAGCGCCCTAGTTTACTATCTTTTGGGATAGTGTCCTTTTCGACAGTAGCGCCTGGGAGGTCCATGGTCCGCCGCGCGCCGTCCCGCTCACCCGAGAATCCGTTCCGGATCAGCGGCACCGTCTCCGGCGCGTTCTTCACCGACCGCGAGCGGGAACTCAAGCAGTGCCTCCGCACGTTGCGCGAGCCTGGCGGCAAGTTGCTGGTGGCCGGGGTGCGCCGGACGGGCAAGACGTCGGTCCTCGAGCGCGCCGTGGAGACGGTCAACGCCAAGGGCGGCCACGCATTCCTCGCCGATTTCGCCACCGCCACCTCGCTGGTCGACCTGTCCAACCGGCTCCTGGCGGGCGCCACGCAGGCGGCGGGACGTCGGTGGACCACGCTGCTCCGCGACCTCGTGACCCGGCTGCAGGCCCAACTGTCGCTCGCGCCCGATCCGGTGACGGGACTCTCCGTCCCGAGCTTCAGCGTGGCGTTACGCCAGGAAAGTGCGGACGTCCAGCAGGCGTCGCTCGGCCACGTGCTCGACAGCCTCAATGCGCTGGCGGCGAAGCGCAACATCGTCCTCGGCGTCGTGCTCGATGAGTTCCAGGAACTCAGCCGGTTCGGCGAGACCGCCGAGTGGCACCTCCGGGGCGTGATCCAGAAGCACCGGCACCTCAGCTACGTCGTCGCCGGCTCCCGGGTGGCACTCCTCGACGCGATGCAAGCGAAAGGACGGGCCTTCTACCAGCTGTTTGAGCGCTGTCCGTTCGGCCCGATTGACGCGCGCCACCTCGCCGCATGGATCGACGAGCGCATGCGGTCGGTCGGGCTCACTCCGGCCGAGGCGGGCGCGCGCTGCATCACGCTCGTTGGCGCGCGCACGCGCGATATCATCCGCCTGGCCCGCAAGTGCGTAGACCGCGCCGGTGCCAACGCGCGCGTGGACGCGGCCGCCGTCGCCGCCGCCTATGTGGAGATCGTCGACGAAGAGGCCGACAGCACGCAGCGCTGGTGGTCCCAACTGACCCGCGTGCAGCAAAAGGTGCTGCGGGCCGTCGCGGCGTCGCCGCAGGGGCTCACCACCGGGGCCACGCGCGCTCGCTTCGCCCTGGAGCAGACGGGGAGCATCAGCAAGACCCTCACCCGCTTCGTGGCGGACGGCGCGGTGGTCAGGACAGCGCACGGGTCGGGCTACACCTTCGACGACCCGTTTGTGCGGGGCTGGGTGCTCGTCCACGCCGTCCCGGATCTCGGCCTGCAACTGCCGGCCACGCACATCGCTTCACCCACCAGCGAGTACGACTGAGCCCATCAGGATGACCCGCCGTCGCGCCACGTTGGCGCGGATTTCGGCGATGTCGATCACGTAGTTCGGGCGAAGCCGATCACGCAGTTCGGTCGATGGCGATCACCAGTTCGGACGATGGCGATCATGACGTGCGTGCGGCACTGCGAGATCAGTTAGTCGGTGCTGGAACTGGGGTCGTTGGCGGTGGCGGTTAGGGCGTGGAGCTTCCGCAAGGATCCTCCGGTCAGGGTGATGCGGTGCGCGTGATGGACGAGTCGGTCCAGAATCGCATCGCCAAATGTGGCGTCGCCGATCAGGTCATGCCAGTGATCGACGGGGACTTGGCTCGTAATGAGCGTCGCCCCGCGCCCGGTGCGATCCTCGATGACCTCCAGGAGATCGCGTCGCTCGCGGTCCCCCAGGGGAGTAAGCCCCCAATCGTCCAACACGAGGACGCTCGTCTTCGCGAGCTGTTGCAGCAGTTTGCCCCAGGAGCCATCGGTGCGCGCGAGGGAGAGGTCGCTGAGCAGGCGCGGCATCCGCGTATAGCGGACGAGGTACCCCTGCCGGCACGCGGCCTGCCCAAGCGCACAGGCTAACCACGACTTGCCTGTTCCGGTCGGACCGGTCATCAGGGTGACCTGATGCTGCCGGATCCAGTCGCCGCTGGCGAGCCGGAGGAAGAGCGCGCGATCCAGCCCGCGTTTGACACGGAAGTTCACATCCTCGACACAGGCCGCGTGCCGAAAGCGCGCGAGCTGCAGCAATCGCGTCAAGCGCCGATCGTCGCGCGCGAGCTTCTCGCGTTCCAGCAAGAGCGCAAAGCGGTCGTCGAACGCGAGGCCCGCGATGTCGGGGATGCCGCGCTGCTCCTCCAGCGCGGCGGCCATGCCGGTGAGGCGGAGCGTGTGCAGGAGATCAATCGTTTGTTGCATTAGCATGACGGGAGTCCGGACGTGAGGGAACGATCGAGAGGAAGATCGAGGGGAAGATCGAAGGGAAGCTCTGGTGCGAGGGCGAGGTAGTACGCGGGACCGCGGACGTTGTCGTGCGTGGCGGGGAGCCGGAGCGGCGGCGGCTCCTCGCACGGGAGCTGATCGAGGCCCGCGACGAGGATGGACTTCACCGAGCGGTAGCTGATCGCCCCGGTCGCATGGGCGCGCGCACACGCCGCCTCGAGCCGTACGGCGTCGTAGCGTCGCCGGAGCGAGAAGAGCCCCAGGCACGCCCGGTAGCCCTGCTCGGGGTGCGGTTTGTGTGCGAGGATGTGCTGGACGACGGCGGTGGTGTGCGGCCCGATCTCTGCGCCCCAGCGGATCAGGCGCGACGGAGGCCAGTCGAGATGGGCCTGATGACTCTTCGGCCGATGCGCAGGGTCGGTCGTGTAGCGCCCGCGGCCGGCGGCCCCGGCGTTGCGCACATGCACGGCCACGCGCCTCCCCTCGTGCAGCACTTCGATCATCGTCGTCGTGAGGCGCACGCGCACTGTGGCGCGCACCAGGGTATACGGCACGCTGTAGAAGCGACGGTCGACGGCGATGTGATAGTCGATGTTCACGCGGGCCGTCAGCCACTCCGCGAGTTCATAGCGCTCGGGGGGAAGCGGCCGGAGGGCTGGGGCGTCCAGCGTGGTGAAGAGCGAGCGGCGCGTGCCGTCGAGCTTCTGAAACGGGCGGTCGTTGAGCGCCTCGCGGAGCCGGGTGATCTCACCGTTCAGCTCGGCGAGCGACGTGAACTGATAGTCGCGGAGCGGCGCGAGAATCCAGCGTTCGGCAATTTGCACGCCCGATTCGACCTTGGCCTTGTCTCTCGGCCGGGCCACGCGCGTGGGCAAGATGACCGTGTCGTAATGCGTGGCCCAGTCGGCGTACGTGGCATTGACCTCGGGCTCGTAGAAGCAGGCGCGCGTGACGCCGCTCCGCAAATTGTCTGGCACCACGAGGGCGGTCGTTCCCCCGAAATACTCCAGCATCCGGATGTGCGAGGCGATCCAATCCGGGAGCGTCTGCGTCCAGGTCGCTTCGGCGTAGAAGAAGTTGCTGGCGCCAAGCACGGCGACAAACAGTTGGGCCTCTCGGTCCTCGCCGGTCGTCGGGTCGAGTACCGAGATGGTGGGTCCGGCGTAGTCAACAAACACCCGTTCGCCCGGGGCGTGCGTCTGCCGGAGCACCGGGTCGAGCCGCGCGGCCCAGGTGTGGTAGTGGTGGCAGAACTGGGTGTACTGATACCCGTCCGGGACCCCCGCTTTGTACTCCAGCCAGAGCAGGTGGAGCGTGACGCCCGTGCGCCGCAGTTCCTGATGCACGACGGCCCAATCGGGCTGGGCCCGCCCGTGGATCGGGGGGCGCTCGGTGTACGCGAAGAGGCGCTGGTCGAGGGCCGCCTCATCGACGTCGTTGGGCAGGGGCCACGGCAGCCCGCTCGCCGTGAACCGGCGCAGGTATTCGTTCACCGTGCTCTGGGAGAGCGCGAGACAGCGCGCGATCTCGCGTTGGCTGCGATCCTGGTCGTAGACCAGGCGCAGGACATCAAGAACCTTCCGCATGGGAATCCTCGCTGCTGGCACCGCGTCGCTCCGGGAAAAAGGTCCCGGAAGGATCGCCGCCAGCGGGTAGGATCCCGCAGCGCGCACCTCACCTCACGTCGTGATCGGCTTCACCCGAAATGGGTGATCGACTTGGACCGAAACCCTGATCGGCATCGACCGAAACAGGTGATCGGCTTCCTCCGAAATCAGTGATCGCCTTCGACCGAAATCAGTGATCGGCTTGGTCCGAAATACGCATTCATTCCGCCGCGATAGCTTGTTCCGGCGCCTAGAACCGCCCAATGAGATTGGATATTGAGCTCGAGGGCCACTTCCAATGTGCGGGAGTTGCAACCGATCAACTTACGCGAAGCGAGCTCCTCCATTCCCTCGAGTGCGAGTTCGAGCCACATGCCTTCGTTTCCGGACCCCAAGTCCTGAATGGACCAACCTCGTCGCCCGAAGCCCCCTCTTTCGACGATGCGTTCCGCAGCGGTTCGCGGCGGCG
>JANOTV010000318.1:0-20190 GCA_031416495.1 Gemmatimonadota bacterium | reverse complement strand
GTCGAACGGCAACCGGTTGGTCTCGGCGAACGCCGCCACGAGGAACACGAACGAGGCCACCGAGAGCAGCACGACGTTCCAGCCCGCCGTCGCCTGCTGCACGATGATCTGGTTGAGCGAGACGTTGCCGGCCATCAGCAGCACGGCGACGCAGCTCATGCCCATCGCGATCTCATAGCTGATCATCTGCGCCGTCGCGCGGAGTCCGCCGAGGAGCGCATACTTGTTGTTCGATGCCCAGCCGGCAAGGACGATGCCGTAGACGCCGATCGAGGTGATCGCGAGAACGAAGAGGAAACCGATCGGCATGTCGGCGACCACCATGTCGATGTGACCCCATGGCGTCGGCAGCGGCGCGCCGAACGGGATCACCGCCCACGCCGTGAGCGCGGGGATGAACGCCAGCGCCGGCGCGATGACGAAGAGCGGCCGGTTCACTGCGCCGGGGATCGACTCTTCCTTCATCAAGTTCTTGACGCCGTCGGCGAGGACCTGGAACAGACCCCAGGGTCCCACGCGGTTCGGGCCATGACGGTCCTGGATCCACGCCGACACCTTCCGCTCCGCGAGCGTGGTGTAGGCGACGACCACCATAAGGATGCTGAAGATCGCGATCATCTTGATGACCGTCGCGATGAGGAAGACGCCGGCCGACGGTTCGAGCTGCGTCGGATCCATTACACGACCTCCACATAGGCGTCGGCGACCTTCGCACCACCGGTGGCGCCGGCGAGCGGAGCGCCGACCAGACCGAGCGACTCATAGCTGAGGCCGCTGAACGCTGCCTCGCCTGCTGCCATCGCCGCGAACACGGCGGAGGGCAGGAAGTACTCGCCCGTGATGCCGAGCGCCGCGTTGAGGTCACCCAGCGCGAACCAGCTCGGCCGTGCCAGACCCGGTGCGGCCTTCGCCTGCATGAAGCGCTGCACGCGTCCGCGGAGGTTGGTGAACGTCCCCTCCTCTTCGGCCACGTTCGCGAGCGGCAACACCACCGCCGACGTCGGGAGGCCGACCGGAAGCACGGTGCCGATGACGATGATCGCACTCGCCTTCTTCACCGCGCTCACGTCCACTCCGCCCAACTCATCGTCGGCGATCACGAGCACGTCGCCGTCGCGGAGGCCACCGAACAAGTCGGCATCGCGACGCGCGAAGCCGAGCACCTCGGCGCCCTTCACGTTCGGCGCGCGGTCTGCGCGCAGCGAGAGATCGGGCACCCCGGGCAGCGGCGCCTCGGGACCGGTCTGGCAGCGGAACACGCCCTCGCCCTTCGTCGCGCCGACCAGTTGCTTGAGCAGGAAGAGCGCTTCGTTGGAGAGGCCCGGGCTCGCGACGACGTACGCGCGCTTGCCCTGCATCACCTTGGCCGCCTCGGCGAATGCGATCTCCCAGTCCACTGTGGAGAGCACGTCGTGCACGCGGATCTTCGGCACCTGCATGCGATCGGGGCGGTTCATCCAGCGGTAGCCGAGCCGGCCTTCGTCGCAGAGATAGTATTTGTTGACGGCGTCGTTGAAGCGCGGCTTCTGGCGCACCACCACGTTGTCGCGCGTCTCGATGATGCTGTTGCAGCCCTGCGAGCAACCGGTGCACACCGACGCGGTGCGATCGAGCTCCCAGGCGCGTGCCTTGTTCAGGAAGTCCTTCGAGACGAGCGCACCCACCGCGCAGAGGTCGATCACGTTCGCCGCCCACGGCTGCGTGAGTTCGGCATCGCTCGTCTTGCCGATCACCGCGCGGTCGCCGCGCTCGGAGACGTTGAGCACGGCCTCGTGGTGCACGTCGTCCATGAAGCGCACGCAGCGCGTGCAGAGGATGCAGCGGTTGGGGACGTATAGGACGTCGCCGCCGAAATCCTCGACCGGGTTGAAGCGCTTGGGCTCGCGGTAGCGCGAGTCGGCGCGTCCTTCCTGGAAGGTGTAGTCCTGCAGCTCGCACTCACCGGCCTGGTCGCAGATCGGGCAGTCGAGCGGATGATTGATGAGGAGGAACTCGAGCACGCCCTGGCGGGCCTCGAGCGCGGCCGGTGAGTACACATGCACGACCTGCCCTTCGTCGACGGGCGTCGCGCACGAGGCCACGAGCTTCGGCATCTGCTCGACTTCGACGAGGCACATACGGCAGACGCCCACCACGGGAAGTCCCGGGTGGTAGCAGTAGTGCGGGACGAGCACGCCGGCGGCCTTCGCCGCTTCGAGGATCGACGTGCCCTCGGGCACACTCACCGCGCGCCCCTCGATGGTCAGGTTGATCATCTGCTCTTCGGCCATCTAGCGGGACCCCGCCGATGCACCGCTCATCGCAACCGTCGAGGAGCGACGGCCGGTGATGAGCGCCTCGAACTCGCCGCGGAACTTCTTGATGCCGCTCACGACCGGCGCGCCGCAGGAATCGCTGAGCACACAGATCGTCTTGCCGGTCATCTGCTCGGAGAGATCGAAGATGGTGTCGAGGTCCTCGAACGTGCCCTGTCCCGCGACTATGCGCTCGAGGATCTTCGTCATCCACGCGGTGCCTTCGCGGCACTGGGTGCACTGCGCGCAGCTCTCGTGCGCGTAGAAGCGCGCGATACGCGCGAGCTGCCGCGGCATGGACTGCGCGTCGTCGAAGATGATGACGCCGCCCGAGCCGAGCATCGTGCCGACGGTGAGGAAGCCCTCGTAATCCATCACGATGCCTTCCGCTTCCTCGATGGTGATCGTCGGCACCGAGGAGCCACCGGGGATGAGCGCCTTGAACTTCCGGCCCTGCGGCGGTCCGCCGCAGAGGTCATACAGGAAGTCCTTGAACGGGAATCCCATCACCACTTCATAGCTGCCCGGGCGCGCGACGTTGCCGCAGACCGAGAAGAGCTTGCTGCCGGTGCTCTTCGGGTTCGACAGGCACATCGCCTTGTACCACTCGGCGCCGTTGGTGATGATGTGCGGCACCGCGGCGAGCGTCTCGACGTTGTTGACCGTCGTCGGCATGCCGAAGAGGCCGGAGACGGCCGGGAACGGCGGCTTGATGCGCGGGTTGCCGCGCTTGCCCTCGAGCGAGTTCATCAACGCGGTCTCTTCGCCGCAGATGTACGCGCCCGCGCCCTTGTGCACCCACACGTCGATGTTCTTGCCGGAACCCATCGCGTTCTTGCCGATGAGTCCGGCGGCGCGCGCCTCGGCGAGCGCCGCTTCCATCACGCGGATGGGCTCTGTGAACTCGCCACGGATATAGATGTAGGCCGTCTCGGCGCCGATCGCATGCGCACTGATCGCGCATCCCTCGATGAGGGCGTGCGGGGTCCAGCGCATTATCTCTCGGTCCTTGAACGTGCCCGGCTCGGATTCGTCGGCGTTGCAGCAGAGGTAATGCGGCTTGCCGTCGCCGATCTTCATGAACGACCACTTGAGACCGGTCGGGAATCCGGCGCCGCCGCGACCGCGCAGGCCTGAATCCTTCACCACCTGCTGGATGGCGATGGGATCCATGCTCAACGCCTGCTGCAGCGCCTTGTAGCCGCCGCGCGCCTTCCAGCCGTCGAGGGTCCGTGCCTCGGCGTCCCCAAAATATTTGGAGAGCACCGGTGTCTCGCGCGGATGTGACTTGTGGGGGTAGCCCATTTGACTGCAGGTGTGAGGTGGGAGGTGGGAGGTGTAAGGGACTACAACTGCCACCTTCGCTGCTGCTTTGCTTCGTCTTACTTCAGGCTGGCGAGGATCTCGGGGACCTTCGCCGCCGTGACATTCTCCACGTAGTCTTCGTTGATCTGAACCGGTGTCGCGAAACCGCAGGCGCCAAGGCATTCGACTTCGATCACCGTGTACTTGCCGTCGGGTGACGTGATGCCGAGTTCCTTGCAGCCGGTCTGCTCCAGGAATGCCTTCACCACGTCATCCGCTCCGGCGCAGAGGCAGGGCGATGTCGTGCAGACCTGGATGAAATGCTTCCCGACCGGGTGCTGGTGATACATGGTGTAGAAGGTGACCACGCCCTTCACATAGGCGGCGGTGCACCCGAGTTGGTCTCCCACCTCGATCATCGCCTGCTCACTGATCCAGCCGCGGTCCTGCTGCACCATCCAGAGCGCCGGCAGCAGCGTTGCGCGCTTGTCCGGGTAGCGTGTCATGAGGTCCGCGAGCTCCTTGCTGCGCGCGGAGCCTGTGGGAAAGACCGGCACGTACGGCTCGTGATGCCCGTGCGCGTGCCCGTTGCCTGCCTTGGGTGCCGAGGGTCCGTGGCTCACCGGTCGATCTCTCCCATCACGATGTCGATTGAGGCGTTGATCGCGATGACATCCGAGAGCAGGTGGCCCTCGACCATCTTCGGGATCGCCGAGAGGTTCACGAAGCTCGGCGGACGGATGCGCCAGCGCACCGGCTTGGCCGTGCCGTCGGAAACCATGTAGTAGCCCTTCTCACCCTTCGGACTCTCGACCGGCACGTAGCACTCGCCGATCGGCGGGCGCGGGCCTTCCATCACGACCTTGAAGTGATGGATCATCGATTCCATCTCGCTCATCGCCTTCGTCTTGGGCGGGAGGATGATGCGCGGGTCGTCGATGTTCACCGGACCGTCGGGCAGGCGCTTGAGCGCCTGGTCGAGGATCCGCACCGACTGACGCAGTTCTTCCTGGCGCACGAGGAAGCGGTCGTACACGTCGCCGTTCGTGCCGACCGGGACGTCGAAGTCGTAGGTCTCGTAATCGAGGTACGGGAAGTCCTTGCGCACATCGTACGCCACGCCGGAGGCGCGAAGCATCGGGCCCGTGAGGCCGTAATTGAGCGCTTCATCGGGCGACATGACGCCGAGCCCAACGGTGCGACCGACCCAGATGGCGTTCTTGTTGAGCATGCGCTCGACCTGGTCGAGCGTCTTGGGGAGCGTGTCGATGAACTGGCGGAGTTGATCCGTCCAGCCGACCGGCACGTCGGCCATCATGCCGCCGACGCGCGTGGCGCTCGTCGTGAGACGCGCACCGGTCCAGCGCTCGAGCAGGATGTACACGCGCTCGCGCTCCTGGAAGCTCCAGAGGAACGGGGTAAACGCGCCGATGTCGATGCAGGTGGTGCCGAGCCAGACGAGGTGCGAGATGATGCGCGAGAGTTCCGACGCGATCACGCGCAGCACCTTGCAGCGCTCTGTGATCTCGATGCCGAACAACCGCTCCGCACCGAGTGCGAAGGCGACGTTGTTGCCGATCGAGTTCAGGTAGTCCTCGCGGTCCGTCCACGGGATGATCTGGTTGTACTGGCGATACTCGCCGATCTTCTCGAAACCGCAGTGCAGGTAGCCGATGTGTGGAATGCAGCGTACGACCGTCTCGCCATCAAGCTCGAGTACGAGGCGGAGCACGCCGTGCGTCGCCGGATGCTGCGGGCCGATGTTGATGAGCATGTGCTCGCCTTCGAGCTCAGGCTCCAGGCTGTCCGGCGCGTACGTGTAGCCCTCGGCGCCGAGCGGGATGCGCTGCGGCTTGCCGTCGGGACCGAGTCCGGTCGTCGAGAGGGCGACCTCTATGGTGCGCTTCGATGTGGCGGTCGCCATCACTCACCCACCTTTTCGATCTTGAGGCGCTCGCGCATGTCGGCGGGCAGGTCCTCGAACGCGTCGGAGATGGAGAGCTCCTCCATGGAGTAGCGCGCCTCGGGGTTCGCGGCGAGCGCCTGCTTGAGCTGCTCGGAGCGACTGAACCGTCCACGAAGCGGGAAATCCTTGCGCAGTGGGAACCCTTCCTTGTACTGCTCCCACATCAGGATGCGGCGCAGGTCGGGATGTCCCTCGAACGTGATGCCGAACATGTCGTAGCACTCGCGCTCGAGCCAATCGGCGCCCTTCCACACCGAGTAGACGCTCGCGATGCTGAGCGGCGTCTTGCCGTCCTTCGGGAGCTCGGCCTTGAGGCGGAGGAAGGCGCGGTGCCTGAGCGAACGTAGGTGCCACACGACTTCGATGGGACGCACACCGTTGCGATACTCGACCGCGGTGATGTCCACGAGGCACTCGTACGACTGCGACGGCTCGGACTGCAGCCACGCGCAGATCGCGACGACCTTCGCCGGCTCGATGTAGACCGTCGTCTCGTTCCACATGACTTCGGAGCGGAGGATCGACGCGCCGAACTTCGCGCGCAGCGCTTCGAGCGAGTGGTTCGGCGTGCCGGTGCGGTGCGGGACCTGCTTCGGCGTGGAGGGCACGTCGCCCTGCTGGCCGGGATAGACGATCTGCCAGGTCGCTACCGAATGGTCGCTCATGGCGCCGACCGCGTCTGGTTCACCGAGTTGCCGAACGGCTCGGAGAGTTCATCGATGCGGCGCGACGGGATGTAGAGCTGCGAGGTCGGGTCGGGCATCATCTCGTCACGCAGTCCGGTGTTGGACATGCGCTCTTCCATGATCTTCTTCTGCAGCATCATGATGCCGTAGATGAGGCCTTCCGGGCGCGGCGGGCAGCCGGGCACGTAGACATCCACCGGGATGATCGTGTCGATGCCCTGCACCACGGCGTAGTTGTCGAACATGCCGCCCGACGACGCGCAGGCGCCCATCGAGATGACCCACTTGGGCTGGTTCATCTGCTGATAGATGCGGCGGATGACCGGTGCGAGCTTGAACGGCACACGGCCGGCGCAGATGAGCACGTCGGCCTGGCGCGGCGAGAAGCTCATGCGCTCCATGCCGAATCGCGCGAGGTCGAAGTGCGATGCTGCCGACGCCATGAACTCGATGGCGCAGCAGGCGGTGCCGAACGGCATCGGCCACAGGGAGTTCGAGCGGCCCCAGTTCACCAGGAAGTCGAGGCGGGTGGTCACCCACCCTTCCTGCGACTGTGGGTTGAACGAGACCGTGCCGGATGGATCTGGCCTGGCGGTCAATCCCATTGGAGGGCTCCCTTCTTCCAGATATAGATGTAGCCGAGGAGGAGGACCGTCATGAAGACGAGCATCTCACCGAGGCCGAAGAATGTCAGGGATCCGGTGGGACAGGCGCTGCCGACCAGCGGCACGCTGCACGAGAGCTGCTGATAGTACGCGGCCCACGGGATCATGAATACCGTCTCGATCTCGAACACGATGAACAACATCGCGACCATGTAGAACTTCACCGAGAAGCGCTCGCGGGCGTCGCCGAGCACCGGCATGCCCGACTCGTATGCCTCCTGCTTGACCGGCGTCGGACGTGAACGCGTGAGGAAGCGCGATAGCCCAATGATGAGCACCGCGTTCATGGCCACGAAGCCGAGGAGCAGGAGAAACGGGAGGTAGGTCCGAGCCATGGGGAATGGTCGCGGTCTGGAGTTCGTGAAATCTTTCACGAGCAAGGGTCTCAGAGCGGGATATTAGCCGAGTGCGAAGTGTCAGGCAACCGCAACGCGAAGTGGCTTCTGGAGATGCGTGATGAATCCCAAGCATGCGATTCAGGTATTTGGAGCGTCCCCGGCGTTATGATTGACGTTGCATGTGTCGGCGCGCAGGTTGCGTGAGTTGCGTGCCCGGATCCCCTCCCCGCTCACATCCCAACTCTCCCGCCTGTGTCTATCAAGAACGACCGCTGGATCACCGAGATGGCGACCAAACACGGCATGATCGAGCCGTTCGAGAACTCCCAGCAGCGGAACGGCGTCGTGTCGTACGGAGTGAGCGCGTACGGCTACGACATGCGCGTGGCGGCCGAGTTCAAGATCTTCACGAACGTGCTGAGCTCGATCGTGGACCCCAAGAACTTCGATCCCAAGTCGTTCGTGGAGTTCGAGGGCGACGTCTGCATCGTGCCGCCCAACTCGTTCGCGCTGGCGCGGAGCGTCGAGTACTTCCGCATCCCGCGGAACGTCATGACGATCACCGTGGGCAAGTCCACCTACGCACGCTGCGGCATCATCACGAACGTGACGCCCTTCGAGCCCGAGTGGGAGGGCTATGTGACGCTCGAGATCTCGAACACGACCCCGCTTCCCGCGAAGATCTACGCCAACGAAGGGATCGCGCAGGTGCTGTTCTTCGAGGGTGACGAGGAGCCGCTCGTGAGCTACAAGGACAAGAAGGGCAAGTACCAGGGCCAGGTCGGCGTGACGCTGCCGAAGATCTGAGTCCGGTATAGAGAAGGAATGTCCATGCTCAGGCTTCGCGCGCGCCTCAGGGAGGATTGGCGCAGGTTCCGGGCACGGACGCCTGGCGAGCGGTTCTCCCAGACGTATCTCGCGCACCAGCGTGAGCGGAGTTCCGCCACCGCGCGCATCGCCATCATCGTGGGCGCCGTGCTGCTCGTCGCCGTCGGCGTGGTCGCTCTCGTGGCGCCGGGTCCGGGACTCATCGGCATCGCCGCCGGGCTCGCGCTCATCGCGCGCGAGTCGAAGACTCTCGCGAACCTCATGGACCGGCTCGAGCTGTTCGGACGACGCGTGTGGCGACGGTGCCGGCGCGACACCGGTTGACCGCGTCGATCCACCGGCGCGCCGCCTTCACCTGCCGCGACTCGCCAACAGGTGATTGACCTTCTTCGGATCGGCGCGCCCCTTCGACTTCTTCATCACGAAGCCGACCAGCACGCCCTGCAGCTTCTTCTCGCCACCCGCGAAGCGCGCCGCCTCCTCCGGATGCTCGGCCCACACTTCGTCGAGCCAGCCGACGAGCGCCGAATCATCACCCACCTGCACGAGGCCATCGCGCTCGGCGATCGCGCCCGGCTCGGCGGGATCGGTGAGCATCGTCTGGAAGACCGTCTTGCCGGCCGTCGAACTCACGCCGCCGCCGCGCACGAGTGCGACGAGCGCACCGAGCCTTGCCGGTGAGACCGGGAACTTGTCCATGGTCACGGTTGAGTCGTTGAGCGCCGCGAGCACTTCGCCCATGACCCAGTTCGCCGCGCTCTTCCCGTCCCCGGCGATGCTCGCAACCGCTTCGAAGTAATCAGCGACCGACTTGTCGGCCGTGAGGACTTCAGCATCGCCCGCGGAGAGTCCGAGCACACCGGTAAGTCGCGCGCGGCGCGCGGCCGGAAGCTCCGGCAACGCCGCCCGACGAGCCTCGAGCCATGCCGCGTCCAGCACGAGCGGCGGGAGATCCGGCTCCGGGAAATAGCGGTAGTCGTGACTTCCCTCCTTCGAACGCGCGGCACGCACTTCCTGCTTCGCGGCGTCGAACAGCATCGTCTGCTGCGCGATGGTGCCGCCCGCCTCGTACGTCGCGACGTGACGCGCGAACTCGAGCTCGAGCGCGCGTTCCACGTTGGAGAACGAGTTGAGGTTCTTGATCTCTGTGCGCGGACGAAGTTCCGTGGTTCCCCGCGGCCGCGCGGAGACGTTCGCATCCACGCGCAATGACCCTTCTTCCATCGAACAATCCGAGACGCCGCAATACACGAGGATCTCGCGCAGCGCCTTGAGATACGCCGCCGCCTGCGCCGACGAACGGATGTCCGGCTCGCCCACGATCTCGATGAGCGGCACCCCGCTGCGGTTGAGGTCCACCGCCGTCATCCCCTGATACCGGTCGTGCACCGACTTGCCTGCATCCTCTTCCATGTGGATGCGCGTGATGCCTGGCGCCGTGCCGTCGCTGAGCGCGAGCCGGCCACCGGTCGAGAGCGGTCGGTCGGCCTGCGAGATCTGATACCCCTTTGGCAGGTCGGGATAGAAATAGTTCTTGCGCGCGAAGACCGAGCGCGAGTGCACGGTCCCGCCGAGCGCGAGTGCCGCGCGCGCCGCGAGTTCCACGGCCTGTTCGTTGAGCACGGGCAGCGCGCCCGGCAATGCGAGACAGACCGGACAGGTGTTCACATTCGGCGCATCGCCGAAGTCCGTCGAGCAGGCACAGAACGCCTTGGTGCGCGTGCCGAGCTGCACATGCACCTCGAGTCCGACGATCATCTCCCAATCGTGCTTCGCGTTCGCGGTCATCGGTGCGCCTCCGCGCCGAGCGCGTCCTCGAGTGCGTATGCCGCGCGGAACATCGTGGGCTCGTCGAAGTGATTCGCCATCAACTGCCCGCCGACCGGCATGCCATCCACGCGGCCGATCGGTAGCGACATCGCGGGGATGCCAGCCAGGCTCGCCGTCACGGTGAAGATGTCGGAGAGATACATCTCGTAGGGATCGGAGATGGCGCCGAGCTTGAACGCCGGCGTCGGCGTGGTGGGTGTGAACAACAGGTGCACACCCGCGGCGAACAGCTGGTCGAAGTCCGCCGTGATTAGCGCGCGCACTTCCTGCGCCTTGCGATAGTAGGCGTCGTAGTAGCCGGCCGAGAGCACGTACGTGCCGAGCAGGATGCGCCGCGTCACCTCAGGGCCGAAACCCTTGACGCGCGTGGCATCGTAGAGCCCGCGCACGCCGTCGCCTTCCACGCGCATGCCATACCGCACCCCGTCGAAGCGCGCGAGATTCGCCGAGGCCTCGGCGGGTGCGATGATGTAGTAGACAGGGATCGCGAGGTTGGTGTGCGGCAGCGAGACCTCACGCACCGTCGCACCGCGGGCGCGCAGCGCATCGAGCGCGCGGTCACAGCGCTCGCGCATCGCGGCGGGGAGCGAGTCGGGGAAATATTCCTTCGGCACACCGACGACGAGCCCGTCGAGCGAGCCCACACCAACGCGCATCGCCGGGACTTCGCGCGTCGAGCACGTCGCATCGAGCGGATCGTGCCCCGAGATGATCTCGGTGGCGAGCGCGGCGTCATCCACCGTGCGGCCGAACGGACTCACGACGTCGAGCGACGATGCGAACGCCACGAGCCCGAACCGCGAGACACGTCCATAGGTCGGCTTCACGCCGACGATGCCGCAGAACGCTGCGGGCTGCCGCACCGAGCCACCGGTCTCCGAGCCCAGCGCGATCGGCGCGATGCCTGCGGCGACGGCGACGGCGGAACCGCCCGACGAGCCACCTGGCACGCGCGACCGATCGAGCGGATTGCGACTCGGACCGTATGCACTGTTCTCGGTCGACGAACCCATCGCGAACTCGTCCATGTTCGTCTTGCCGATGACGACGGCGCCCGCCTCGCGCAGCTTGCGCACGACAGTCGACTCGAACGGACTCACCCAGCCCTGCAGGATCTTCGAGCCGCAGCCCGTGGGCAGCGTGAGCGTCGCGATGTTGTCCTTGATCGCGACCGGCACGCCCATCAGTGGACCGGCAGGAAGCGTGTCGCGCGCCGCCGTCGCATCGGCCGGCGCGAGCACGGCGTTGAGTCCGTCGCTCCCGCCATGCGTCTCGGCGATGCGTCGCAGCGCGGCGTCGAACAACTCGCCGGCAAGCGCGGGTCGCTCACGCACCGCGGCGCCCATAGCCGCGGCGCCCATGGCCGCGGCGCCCATGGCCGCGGCGCCCAGCGTGGCTGCACTCCGCGCCGCGGAAGTCGTCGGATCCGCGCTCATGACTCCTCTCCAGCATCTTCATGCGTCGCGAGACGCGGCACGAGGAAGAACCCGCCGCGCATCATCGGCGCGAACTTCTCGCGCGCGATCGCGAGCGGTACGGAGCCCGGGACGTCGGGGCGAAGCCGCATCGGCTCGGCCTGCTCCTCTGCCGCGTGCGCCGCGCCGGCGCTCGGCACGGCCTGCAGCGCCTCCATGTGCACGAGGATCCCGTTCAGCTGCTCGACGTAACGCGTGAGATCCTCCTCGGCGAGACCGAGGCGTGCGAGCTGCGCGACGTGGCGCACGTCATCCGATGTCACGGCCATCAGTCCATTCCCCGTTCGAGTCCCGCAAAGGCGATCACGAGCCGCTTGCGTCCAATACCCTCATCATCGAAATCCACCGTGACCTTCGCGTCCTTGCCCGCGCCGCTCACCTCTGCGATGGTGCCCGAGCCGAAGGTCCGGTGCGTCACACGCGCCCCCACCACATAGCTCGGCGCGAGCTGTGACGCATCCTCATCCTGCACGAAGCTCGTCACGTGCTCGCCGGCGCGTGGCTTCCATGACGGAGCGCCGGAACTCGCGAACGCGGACTCGTCGCGGCGGCCATACCGGCCGCTGCCCGTGACGCCCGGCGCTCCGCTGTTGCCGTACGGCGTGGCGAAGCGCGCCGATGCGCGCAGGCGCAGCGTCCGCTTCCGCTCGAACAATCCTTCCGGCACCGCGCGTAGGAAGCTCGAGACGATCGACGGCAGCAACTCCCCGTTCCTGCGCCGCTGATGCGCCCACGAGAGCAGCAACCGGTCGCCGGCGCGCGTGATGGCGACGTACAGCAGGCGACGCTCTTCCTCGAGCATCGCGGGATCGTCGAACGCACGCGACAGCGGGAAGAGTCCGTCCTCGAGTCCGGTCACGCAGACCATGGCGTATTCGAGTCCCTTGGCCGTGTGCACGGTCATCATCGTGACCGCATCGGCATCGGGACCAAGCTGGTCGAGACCGGTCACGAGCGTCGCGCGCTGCAGGAAGTGATCCAGCGGGCGCAATCCGATCTCACCGCCATCGTCGATGATGACCTCGGCGGCGGACGTCACGAGTTCACGCACGTTATCGAGCCGTTCGATGCCCTCGGGACCCTCCGCGCGCAGCGCGGCGTCGTAGCCGATGTCCACCACCAGCTTGAGCAACAGCTCGTCGACACTCGTGTCGCTCGCGAGCACGCGAAAGCGGTCCACCGTCGCGACCATCTGCGTGAGTGCCTCCTTAATCGCCGTGCGCACGCCATCGACGCTGCCGATGCGTCTAGACTGCTCGAGCAGCGGGACGCCGGCGCTCCGCGCCTCGTGCGCGAGCAACTCGACCGTCGTCTCGCCAACACCGCGGCGCGGCGCCGTGAGTGCACGGCGGAACGCCTCGTCGTCCGCCGGGTTCGCGATGAGCCGCAGCCACGCCACGAGGTCCTTGATCTCGCGACGGTCGTAGAAGCGCACCGCGCCGACGAGGCGGTACGGCAGTCCCGCGCGGCGCATCGCCTCCTCCATGCCGCGGCTCTGCGAGTTGGTGCGATAGAGCACCGCGCAGTCGCGCAACTCACCGCGCTTTGCGCGCCAGTCGGAGATCGCCTCGGTCACCGCCTCCGCCTCGTCGCGATCGTCCGCACACTCGAGCACCGTCACCTTGTCGCCGCCGCTGCGGGTGGCGCGCAGCGTCTTGCCGCGGCGCGCCTCGTTGACCGCGATCACGACGTTCGCGAGATCGAGGATCGGCGCGGTGGAGCGGTAGTTCTCCTCGAGCCGCACGACGACGGCGTTCGGGAAGTCACGCTCGAAGTCGAGGATGTTGCGGATGTCCGCGCCGCGCCAGCCGTAGATCGCCTGATCGTCGTCGCCGACCACCACGAGGTTGCCATGGCCGCCGGCGATGAGCCGCACGAATTCGTACTGCGCACGGTTCGTGTCCTGGTACTCGTCCACGAGCACGTGCTGGAAGCGCTCGGCGAGTGTCACGCGCACGTCCGGATGTTCGGTGAGGATCTGCACCGGCAGCGTGAGCAAGTCGTCGAAGCAGGCGGCATTCGCGGCGCGCAGCGTGGGCTCGAGCTCGCGGTAGATGGTCGCCGCGGCCTTGGAGAGCGGCGTGCGCGCGCGCGTCTCGTACTCGTGCGGCTCAACGAGCGCGTTCTTCGCGGAGCTGATCTCGTACGAGATCGCCTTCGGCGCGAACTCCTTGTTGCTGATGCGGTGACGTTCCATCAGGCGCTTGATAACGGCGAGCGTGTCGTCCTCATCATAGATGGTGTATTCCGGCGTGCGTCCGACCAGCGCCGCATGGATGCGCAGCAGCCGCGCGCCGATGCCATGGAAGGTGCCGATCCACATGCCGGTCGGGTCCGCGCCGAGCGCGCGACCCACGCGCTCGCGCATCTCGCCGGCGGCCTTATTCGTGAACGTCACGGCGAGGATCGCGCGCGGAGGAACGTCGTGCACCTCGATGAGTCGCGCGATGCGCGACGTAAGAACCCGCGTCTTGCCGGAACCTGCGCCGGCGATGACGAGCAACGGGCCGCTGTCGTGCTCGACGGCGGCGCGCTGCGCGGGGTTCACCGAGGACGTGCGGTCGGGCGCGGAGGATTTTTTCGGCGAATACATCTCCGAAAGATAGTGGCCGCGCTTAGCCGATGCGGTCGGTGCCGAACCAGCGCCGCAGCGCTTCCGGAATCCGCACCGAGCCGTCCGGCTGCTGATGATGCTCGAGCAACGACGCGAATACCCGAGGGAATGCCAGACCCGAGCCGTTCAGCGTATGGATGAAACGCGGCTTCTCACCGGGCGCCGGCCGATACCGGATGTTCGCGCGCCGTGACTGGAAGTCGGTGCAGAGCGAGCACGAGGAGACCTCGAGCCACTTGCCGACACCCGGAGCGAAGACCTCGAGGTCGTACGTCTTCGCGCTCGCGAAACCCGTGTCGCCTGCCGCGAGCAGCAGCACGCGGTACGGCAGCTCGAAGCGTTCGAGCACGGCCTTCGCGTGGCTCAGAAGCAGTTCGAGCTGCCCTTCGCCGTCCTCGGGGGCGCAGTAGCGCACGAGCTCGACCTTGTCGAACTCATGCACGCGCATCACGCCGCGCGTGTCCTTGCCGGCCGAGCCCGCCTCGCGGCGAAAGCACGGGCTGTACGCGGTGAATCCGCGCGGCAGGTCCGCCGCCGCGAGCATCTCATCACGATACAGGTTCGTGATGGGCACCTCGGAGGTCGGAATCAGGAAGAGATCGTCGTCCGCGAGCTTGTACATGTCATCGGCAAACTTGGGCAGCTGGCCGGTGCCGGTCATCGTCGCGCGATTCACCACCGTCGGCACGCTCAACTCCTCGTAGCCGAATTCCGTGGTGTGCAGGTCGAGCATCGCGTTCATCATCGAACGCAGCAGCCGCGCCCCGGCGCCGCGATACACGACGAACCCGGAGCCCGAGATCTTCGCACCGCGCGCAAGGTCGAGCAGGCCGAGCGTCTCGCCGATCTCCCAGTGCGGGAGCACGGTGCCCGCCTCGCGCGGCTCGCCCCATGTCTCCATCACGACGTTCCCCGATTCGTCGCCCTCGGGCACCTCGTCCATCGTGATGTTGGGGATGCCGAGCATCAACTCGTCAAGCCGGGCCTGCGTGGCGTCGAGTTCCTTCTCGAGCATGGCGATCTGCTCGCCGATGGCGCGCGCTCTCGCCATGAGCTCGTCGGCGTTCTCGCCGACGCGCTTGCGGCGTCCGACTTCAGCGGTCGCGGTGTTGCGCGCGGCCTTCTGTTCCTCCACCGCGTGGATGGACCGCCGGCGCGCCTTGTCGAGCGCCTCGGCTTCGTCGATCGTCGGCCCGTATATGTCCAGCTTGCCGCGCCGGCGCATTCCTTCCCGAAGTGCGTCGATCTGGTCGCGCATCATCCGGAGATCGTGCATGGCTCAGTACGTCGGCGTGCCGGATACGAACGACCGGAGCCCGCAGTTCGGATTGACGCGCGCAGAGAGCTTCACCCGGCGCTCGGCGGGAAGGACCGAATCGACGTAGAACTTCGCGTGGATGTCCTGGCGGATATCGAATTCGCAGAATGGCGTCTGCACCTTCACGAGGAACGTGGTGCCGGGGTTCACGACGAGCACGGAGTCGTAGACCCATCCGGTACGGGGAGCCTCGACGACGAGCGTGTAGAACTCAGCGGCGCGCTGGAGGCCGATCGTCCGGTTGCCCGTCAGCGGCGCGACGACCCTGGCCACCGGCAGCACCACGAGACGACCATTGGCATCGATGTCGAATGCGAGATCGAACGATCCGGCCGGATCGGCGCGCACCGGCGTGTACTGCGGCACGAGCAGCGCGGCCGGGTACGACGGCGGGCTGCCCGACATCGCCCACAGCTCGAGTGACACATCGACGTTCGGCCGCTTCGCTTGTTCTTCGAAGGGTTGTGCGCAGGCGACCGCGACGATGGCGACGGTCAGCAGGGCGCCGAGGCGCCGGATCAGGGGGGTGTTCACGAGTGTAAGCTAACCGCGCGAAGGGGTGTGGTTCAAGCGAATCCTGCTTGACTTCAAATAGACGACGGGTACACTTCGACAACCTTCACCGGAGCGACGATGCCCACCATTCGTGACCTCGTCGCAGCCGTCCGGCAGCGCGACGGCATCACCGCGGCAGTAGTGCTCGGCCGCGACGGACTCCTGATCGACAGCCAAGCCGACGCGAGCCTCGACGCAGAACAGATCGCGGCCCACGTCCCCTCCATCCTGCAAAACGCCGAGGAACTCGGCGCCGCCGCCCGTCAGGGCGAGTTGCGGACCGTGGTCATCGAGCATGCCAACGGCGCCACCGTGCTGTCCTCCATGTCGGCCGAGGTGGTGCTGCTCGTCCTCACGGCCGGACATGCCGACCTGGGCGCCCTGCTGTTCGACCTCCGACGCCACCGCGCGAATATCGCGGCTCTAGTCTGACAACCCCCGGTTCTCCCGTGGGTTCCGCGCCGCGGACCGTCAACGTCCTCGTAGCCGATGACGAGCCGCATATCGGGCGGATCATCAAGACGAAGCTCGAACAGGGTCCCTTCAACGTGACGCTGGTGTACGATGGACAGGAGGCGCTCGATGTGCTGGAGCGCGGCGAGCGGATGGACCTGCTCATCCTCGACCTCATGATGCCGCGAGTGAGCGGGCTAGAAGTGCTCGACCGCGTGCGCGCCGACGCCCGCTGGAGCGCCCTGCCCTGCCTCATCCTGACGGCGGCCGGCCAGGACCACAGTGAGGACGATGCCCGGCGACGCGGCGCAGACGATTTCATGACCAAACCCTTCAGTCCCAAGCGTCTCTATGCGCGCGCCGTGGCATTGAGCGGGCTCGATCCATGACCGCACCTCTGTACGCCGTGATCCTCGCCGGCGGGATCGGCTCGCGCTTCTGGCCGCTGAGCACTCCCGACCGGCCCAAGCAGTTGTTGCCGCTCATCGGCGCCAGATCCATGCTCGAGGAAACGGTCGCGCGCCTGCAGCCGCTCGTTGGCGACCGGGTGCTGGTCCTCACGAGCCGGGCGCTCGCGCCGGCCATCCGGAAGGCGCTGCCACGACTTGCCGCCGATCAGGTGCTGGAGGAGCCGCGGCCGGTCGGCACGGCGGCCGCATTGGCCTGGGCCTCGCTCGTGGTGGCGCGCCGCGGCGGTCCCGACGCCCGGCTCGTATCGGTGCACGCCGACTCCGCGATCGGCGACGACGACCGGTTCCGTGAGGTGCTGGCGGCGGCCGCCGAGGCCGCGGCCATGCACGGAGGCCTGGCAACGGTGGGCATCGTCCCGACGCACGGGAATCCGGGGCTCGGTTACATCCAGCCCGGGGAGTCGCTCGATGGTGGCGCCCACCGCGTCGTGCGCTTCATCGAGAAGCCCGACCTGGCGCGAGCCATCCAGATGGTCGCCGACGGCTATCTCTGGAACTCGGGGATCTTCGCCTGGCGCGTGGCGGATCTCATCGCGGAACTCAAGGCGCACACGCCCGAGGTCGCGGTGGCGCTCGCACATGCCGACGAAGGCGCCGATGCGTTCTTCGGCGCGGTGACGAAGAGCGTGAGCATCGACGTGGGCGTGATGGAGCGAAGCCGGAAGGTGATCGTGCTCGCCGGAGACTTCGGCTGGGACGACGTGGGCACGTGGGGTTCGCTCCGTCGCCTGCGCAGCGGCGATGCCGATGGTAACGCCGTCCATGGCCGCGTGTATCTGAAGGATGCGAAGCACAACGTCGTCCATGCGGAGCGAGGAGCGGTGGTGCTCTACGGGGTGGAGAACCTGGTGGTCGTGGTGCGCGACGGCGTCACGCTCGTGACGACGGTGGAGCGCTCGGACGACCTGAAGGCGCTCGTGGAGTCGCTGCCCGCGCCGCTCAAGGAATTGAGCGCGCCATGAGGACCGGCACGGGGCGCCAGGCGGGATTCGTGCTCATGAGCGACGAGATCGCGCGCAGCTTCGAGCCCTTCGCGCTCACGCGTCCCGCCGGCGAGCTGCGCGCGGGCGGCGCGCTCATCCGCGAGCGGTGGGAGGTGGCGCTTGGCATGCCCTGCCTCGGATTCATCGACGCGGCGCACCTCGACGAGTTCGCGGAGTTCGACGCACCTGGTGCGGTGCATGGAATGATCGCCGCAGGGACGATCATCGTGAACGCGCGGTGCGCGCCGTTGCTGCGCGCAGTGGCCGGATCGCATGCGGATGCGAGCGGCGCACGTGCGGTCGATGCATGGACGTGCGCGGACCAGATCGCAGCCGTCCGACTCGATGCGCCGGTCGCCGCGGCAGAACTACAGCGCGATGGCCGCGCGGCGGGTGCGCTCTTCGCGCGGCTCGGCGACGCCACACGGAACACGCAACCCATCGACGGATGGTGGCTCGACGCGGTGTGGGACCTCGTGCGTCATCTCAATACGATGCTCGCATCCGACGCCGTCGCGCTGATGCCGGCCGACGGCGTGCAAGCGCCCGACACGCTCACCGTGCTCGGCGAGCATCCCGTGCACGTTGACGCCGATGCTGCCGTGGAGCCGATGGTCATCGTGGACGCGACGCAGGGTCCGGTGCTCATCAGGCGCGGCGCCGTCGTGCAGGCGTTCACGCGGCTCGTCGGCCCGTGCATCATCGGAGAGGACGTTACCGTCGCGGGCGGCCGCATCGCGTCGTGCAGCATCGGCGAGCGCTCGAAGGTGAATGGCGAACTCAACTCCGTGATCTTCATCGGGCACGCCAACAAGGGGCACGAGGGATTCGTCGGCCACTCGGTGCTCGGCCGCTGGGCGAACCTGGGCGCCGGCACCATCACGAGCAACCTCAAGAACTCGTACGGCACCGTCACTCTGCGCACGTCGCAGGGCGACCGCGACACCGGCATGCAATTCCTCGGCAGCCTGATCGGCGACCATGTGAAGACCGGCATCGGCACGCGACTCACGACGGGATGCATCCTCGGCGCCGGCGCGAATGTGTTCGGCAGCATGATGCCGCCGAAGCTCGTGCCGCCATTCGCGTGGGGCGAGCCGCACGACGGCGCCTGGAAGCGGTTCGCGCTCGACCGGTTCCTCGTGGTGGCACACCGTGTGATGGCACGACGGCAGACCGAGTTGACCGGCGGCATGCGTGCGCAATTGAGCGCGGCGTATGCGGCTACGCACGGCAAGGCATCGGCGACTGCCCCAGCGCAGGCATCGGCGACGTGAGGGGCTGGACGCTCGGCAGCGGCAGCAGCGGCAACGCGCTGGTGATCGAAGCAGACGGTCATCGTGTGCTCATCGACTGCGGCTTCGGGCCGCGCGCGCTCGCGACGCGACTCAAGGCGCTGCACATCGAGCCCCAATCCATCGAAGCGGTCATCGTGACGCATGAGCATGTGGACCATGCGCACGGCGTTGCGCGCGCACAGCACAAATGGCGCTGGCCGGTCGTGGCGACGGCCGGCACGCTCGACGCGATCGGCGGGATCCCCGAGCGCTGGAGACGCCCCATCAAGCCGGGGGAATGCATCGAACTCGACGGATTCACGGTCGAGGGGTTCGCCATCCCGCACGACGCCGCCGCGCCCGCCGCCTTCAGGCTCACAGCGCGACGGTCCGGTGAGCGCGTGGGCATCGCGCATGACCTGGGTCGCGTGCCTGATGCACTTCGTAAGGCGTTCGTCAACCTCGAACTGCTGTTCGTGGAGTCGAACCACGACGAAGTGATGCTGCGGAACGGTCCCTACCACGCGCACCTGCAGGAGCGCATCCGCGGCGGATTCGGTCACATCAACAACGCGCAGGCGGGCGCGTGGCTGAAGGACTGCGTGGGGCCCGCGACCCGCGATGTCGTGCTGCTTCACCTGAGCGAAGCGAACAACACACCCGAGACGGCAGAGCGCGCGATGCGCGAGTCGCTGCGACGGACGCGGTTCACCGGCACCGTGCGCGCAGCCCCCCGGCAGGTGCCCACGGCGATGGCCGGCTTCGACGCTCGGACAGGAGTCCGCGTACAGTTGGCATTGGGAATCTGAGCGTGGCAGAGCGGAGCCCGTGCCGTATCTCGATGCCCGCTCAATCACAATGATGTAACGACCCTCGTACGGGGGTCGCGAGCAGCCGATCGTGGAAGGTGTTGGGATGCGGGATGCGAGAAGGCCCCGACCACGTTCGATGGTCGGAGCCTTCTTTTTCGATCTCTGCGGGAGGATGCAGGTGGGAGGTGGCGAGGTAGTTACCTCCCACCTTCCACCATCCACCTGTAGTAGTGCTAGTACATCCCGCCCATGCCGCCACCGCCGCCCTGCCCGGCCTGGGCCTGGTTGTTCTCCTTCTTCTCCACGATGAGTGCTTCCGTG
>JANOTV010000317.1:0-9455 GCA_031416495.1 Gemmatimonadota bacterium | reverse complement strand
AGTTCCGGGATGCGCTACGCGGGCACGAAGGACTCGTGTCAGGAGACCATGCGCCGCCCGCCATTCTTCCCGCTCACCCACCGCTACACCTTCGTGCGCACGCTCGAGGTCTCGCCCGTGCTGGCGAACACGCCAGTGAAGATCCGGGCGATCCTCATGAAGCTGAAGGGGCGGTCGCTCGACTGAGCCAACAGCGGAAACCGGTGACCCGTGTCCGGCAGTACCGACGGGCGGCTTACAGCGTGAGCTGTGAGCCGTCCCCGCGCACGACCGCATGACACGACCGGCACCGTGCCTCGTATGCCTCGGCACCTCCCACCATGACGGTGGGTGAGTCGTAGGATGCCGGCTTGCCGTCGATGAGCCGCTGGTTGCGGCACGCCGGTGCGCCACAGAGCACGCAGATGGCATGCAGCTTGTCCACGACCTCGGCGACGCACAGGAGCTGCGGCATCGGGCCGAACGGCTCACCGCGGAAATCGGTATCGGTGCCGGCGAGGATCACGCGGCGGCCGCGCAGCGCGAGGTCGCTCGCGACCTGCACGATGCCGGCGTCGAGGAACTGCACCTCGTCGATCGCAATGACCTGCGCGAGCGGATCGAGCCGGAGCGCGATCTGGCTCGACGAGTCCACCGGCACCGCCTCGATGGTCCGGCCGTCGTGACTGCCGACGGCGAAGACGCCGCCGGAATATCGGTCATCAAGGTGCGACTTGAACACCTGCACCCTCTTCTTCGCGATCATCGACCGGCGCACGCGACGGATGAGCTCTTCGCTCTTGCCGCTGAACATCACGCCGGCGATGACCTCTATCCAGCCACCCGTCAGCTGGAACGATCCGGACATCTATCGACCCTTGGGCGGACGGCCGCCACCATCATCACGACGGGGACCGCGAGGCTTGTCACCACGGGGCGCGAACGGCTTGCCACCGCGTGGTGCGCCACGCGGCTTGTCGTCACGTGCGCCGTATGAACGCGGCTTGTCGTCACGTGCGCCGTATGAACGCGGCTTGTCGTCGCCACGCGGGGCGGACGGGCGGGTGTCGTCGCGCGTACCGGAGCTGAATGAACGCGGCTTGTCGTCGCGCGCGCCGAAACGCGGCTTGTCGCCACGCGGCGCGAACGAGCGCGGACCGCTGCTGTTGCGCGGCGCCGAGCTGCGCGGACGGTCCTCGCGCGGGGCGAACGCGCGCGGACGCTCGGTGCCACCGGCTGCGGCGGCCTCGCGCTCCTCGCGCTCCTTCTGCGCTTCCTTCACCTGCTGGCGCACGCGGATCTCGGTGGCGTGCACGAGATCGGCCTGCAGCGCGCGTGTGCGCTCGAGCAGGCGCAGCGCGGCGGCTGCGATCTCGAGACCATCGTGCTCGCCGAGCAGGGGCTCGAGCGCGAGCACTTCGCGCGACGGGATGCCCTGGCCGAGCGTCTCGCGCAGTTCAGCGCGGACGCGGGCGTCGGACGCACGGGCGCGGAGGACCGCGGCGCGCGCGACGAACGGCTGGGGTGATGCTTCGCCGGCGAGCAGTTGCAGCGCGGCCAGGTCGCGCGGCGTGATGATCGCGACGATCTGGGCGGGGAGGGCAGCGACCGCTGCCGCCCATGCGCTCGCCTTCGGGATGCCGAGCGTGACGACGAGCGCACTGTTCGGGCGCACGTCCTCGCTGGAGACGCGGGCGAGGCCGTCCTCCGGGTAGCCGATGGCGCTCAGCATCGCGCGGGCGGAATCGGCGACGGCGGGGTCCGACACGAGGATGGTCGCGGAGGGCGCATCGACTTCGTCGAGCACCAGCGCGAGCGCCTCGATGGGCGAGCCGCTGACGGTGTGGTAGCGCACGGAGACCGCGACCGGCGCGTCCTCGGCGGGCACCACGTCGTCCTGCACGCGGCGGGCGCGGTGCATGTAGCGCTCGAGGATCGCTTCCACGCCCTCGGTCGCGCGGAGTGCGGTGAGCACGCGGGTCGCGGTGCGCGGCACTTCGGCCATCACCGAGGCGATCTCGGGGGAGTTGGCATCGAGTTCGTCGGCGGCGGCGAAGAGCACCGTCGCGACATGGTCGAGCTTGAGGCCGGCACCGGCGAGCACCGGTGCGATGGTCGCGGGCGAACCGATGAGCACATGTGCCGGGGCGCCGTTCAGCAGGCGCTGCGTGCGCGTGGCCGAGGTTGCCGCAACGACGCGAAGGCCGTCGGACTGCTTGAGATTCGCGATGGCGCGGGCGAGCCAGAGTGCGGCGCCGGCATCGGGAACGATGATGAGGAGCTGCACGAACAGGCCGTCGCGCGTGATGCGCTCGAGCGCCGGCGCGGCGCGGCGTGCGACGCGGGTCCAGTCGGGCGGGATGAAATACGCCACATGGGCGGAGCGGACGGAACCAGCCGTCTCGCGCTCGGGAGCAGTCACTGCGGAACCTCGGTTTTCAATGGCGACACATTTGCGCGGGGGTAACGTTCGTCGAACGACGGAATATAGCGGGCCAGAGGCCCTTCGCGCTGGTCCCACGACCCGCCGACCCCCGATATAACGCACATCTGGAGTGCCGCGGTGTCATCTTCGCAGCTTTTTCGGCCCTCGACGAATATCTCCGACCTCCGCGAATCGGCCACGATCGCGGTCTCCCAGCGAGCCAAGGCGCTCAAGGCGCAGGGTCGGGAGATCATCGACCTCGGGGCGGGCGAGCCAGATTTCGACACGCCGGAGCCGATCCGCCGGGCCGCCCAGGAGGCGATCGACCGGGGGGCGACGCGATACACCGCCGTCGAGGGCATCCTGCCGCTCCGGGAGGCCATCGCTGAGCAGGCGAACGCCCGGTATAAGGGCGCGGACGGGATCTCCCCGGGTGATGTGGTGGTGTCCACGGGGTCCAAGCAGGCGCTCTTCAATGCCTGCTTCGTGCTCTTCGGCGAAGGCGACGAAGTGCTCATACCGACCCCGAGCTGGACGAGCTACTACGAGATGGTCGGGCTGTCAGCCGCGACCGCCGTCGAAGTGCACGGCGATCCCGGCAACGGCTTCAAGGTCGATGTCGAGCGACTCGCACGGCATGCGACGCCCCGAACGAAGGGTCTCATGCTCAACTCGCCGAGCAATCCCACGGGCTCCGTGTATTCGCCCGATGAACTCGCGGCGATCCTCGACCTCGCCTCGGCGCGCGGCTGGTGGGTGATCAGCGACGAGATCTACCTGCAGATCGTGTACGACGGCACCGCGCCCGGCGCGCTCGACGTCGCCACGCGTCGCGACAACCTCATCGTCGTGGGTGGCGTCGCGAAGGCGTACGCGATGACCGGGTGGCGGATCGGCTGGACGATCTCACCGAAGGCGGTCGCGGTCGCGATGACCGCACTGCAGTCGCACACGACCTCCAACGCGGCGACCGTGTCGCAGTACGCGGCGCTCGCGGCGCTGACGATCGGCGCCGAGGTGGATGATGCGGTGAGGCGGATGGTGGATGAGTTCAGGCAGCGGCGGGATGCGGCGCTGCCGGTGCTGCGCGCGTCGCGCACGCTGACGACGCTCGATCCGGCAGGGGCCTTCTACTTCTTCGTCAAGGCACCGGGCGCCGGTTCCATTCCCGATGCCGGTTCGGCGTTCGCCGCGTTACTGCTCGAGAAGCACAATGTGGCGATCGTGCCGGGGATCGCCTTCCGCACGCCCGACTGGGTGCGCATCTCGTACGCGGCGGACCAGGCGCAGGTGGTCGAGGCGTGTCGGCGGATCGTCGCTGCCGCGGAAGACGTGGCGTGAATCGGCATTCCCTGCGTCATTCCGCTGACGGTGTGCGGCGCCGACGGGCTTAGCGTCGCGCACCCCCGAACGAGGAGAGCCCGTGCCGGTCGAAGTGCGCCTGGAGGAAGTCTTTGTGTCCGAGAACGAACTGCCGGAAGTCGACTACCGGTGGGATGCCGACACCGACATCCTCTCGGCGGTGATGCGATCGCAGGCGGTCGGCGAGGGACTCACGGGGTCGGTGGACATCGAGGGATCCGACGGCTCGTGGTTGATGTTCGAGGTGATGGCCGGGCTGCTTGCCTCCATCGAAGTCGCGGTCTGGCCTGATGTGCAGAAGGTCGCTGCACTGTCGATTCCGGTGTCGGCTGGCTTCGCGCGGATCAATGTGCCGTCGCGCGCGGCGCACATCGGCGAGGACGTGCTCGAGGTCGATACGCCGATCCGCGCGGTAGCCGACGAGGCGGAGCGCACTATACACTTCCGCATCGGCGTCCAGCGGCCGTCTCGCGCACTGCAGGTGGCGAAGGACCTCCTGGTGGAGGTCGATGCGCAGGCGAACCTTGCAGGCTTCTGGCTGCTCAACGTTCCTCCGTTCCCCCAATCACTCGCGCAATGATCACGACGATCGTTCTCATCCAGGCAGAACCACGACTCATCCCCAAGTGCGCTGTCGCTCTCGCGGGGATCCCCGGCGTGACGGAGGTCTACTCGGTGTCCGGCGAGTGGGACCTGATCGCGATCCTCAAGGTCGCAGAGTACGAGCAGATCGCGGAAATCGTCACGGAGAAGTTTCCGATGGTGCCGGGACTGGTGAGGACGACGACGCTGACGGCGTTCCGCACCTACTCCAAGGCGGACCTGGAGCAGGCGTGGGACCTGGGCGTCGACTGAACGGCGGACAGCCATGAAATCCGCGCGATGCGCGGACTCACGCGACATCACTGACGCTTCTGCGCGCACCAGTCCATCGGCACGCGGAACGTCTGGTGCCAGCGGCCCTCGCGATACGTGAGCAGCACGAGGTCCGGCGTCTTGCCGTAGTACCACGCCTCGGCGAGGATCTCGGCGACCCCATCGCCATCGAGGTCCGCGTGGTTCACGAGGCGCATCGACTCGACGGTGCGTGCCTCGCCCGAGCCGACATGACCGAAGCTCGTGTTGAATACGCCAGCGGAGTCCTCGGCGAGCGTGAAGATGTTCGTCGTGTTGCCGAGTCCTGGGCCGGCATCGCCAGCGTTCGGATCGATGTACGTGGCGAGCAGCGTGCGTCCTTCCGCGCCGGCGCCGGTGCGCAGCCAGCGCGCATGGAAATCCAGCATCGCTAGGTCTTCGGTACCGATCTTGGCTTCCGCCGCGACTGCGCCGACGATCGTGCGTCCCGGCGCTTCCGGATTGCGTGGGAGCGGCTTGGACTCATCCGGCTGCGCGAACGGGACGTTCGAGGCGAGCAACTCCACGCTCTCCTCGAGCGGGACGCTGGACGTGAGCGTGAGGTCGGCCTGCGGAATCGCCACGCGGCATCCGGGCAGCTCGTAGAGCGCATCGCCGTCGGCGGTCCACATGCCGCGCTGCACCGCGCCCGTGCCGATCGCACGCCCCTGATGGTAGAGCGACAACTCGCTGCCGACTGTGAAGACCATGGAATCGAGTGCGCGCCAGCCGGTCTCGTCGAGGCGGAGCGGCAGCAACCCGCCGTTCGCGACGATGCCGATGGGCGCGGCGCGCGGTGCGTCCCGCGATCCGAACACCTGGAACAGCACGACAGGGGAGGCCGAAAGATCGGTGAGCGGCTCGGCAGGCGGTGCGTCCACCGGCGGCTTGTCGCAGCCGACGATGAACGTGAGGATGCTCGCGATGACAGCGGTGCGTCGCATAGGGCCAAGCTACGAGCCCTCCAGAGGGTCGGCAAGCCTGTGCGGTGCAGCCTGCGCGGTGCACGGCGGGCGCTTCGTGACGGTGGCGTGCTTTTTCATGCCGTCGGCGAGGTCGCGCACGGGCGAGTAGATTTTTGATGCGTGCGCATCGTCCATCTCTCAGACCTGCACCTCGGCTTCCGCCAGTTCCAGCGGCAGACGCCGGCCGGGATCAATCAGCGAGAAGCTGACGTCGCGGCCTCGTTCGCGCGCGCGGTCGATCGCCTCATCGAGATCGTCCCCGATGTCATCCTCATCGGCGGCGACGTGTTCCACACGGTGCGGCCCACGAACACGGCGATCCTGCACGCGTTCCAGCAGTTCGCACGGCTGGCCGCGGCGCTGCCGGAGACGGAGATCATCGTGGTTGCGGGCAATCACGACATGCCGCGCTCCACCGAGACGATCTGCATCCTCAAGCTGTTCGCCGCGCCGCTCGGCATGCATGTCGCCGATCGCGATGCGCGACGCCTGCAGTTCACGCGCGGCGGCAAGAAGCTTTCGGTGCTCGCGGTGCCTGATCTCCCGCCGGGTACCGTGGAACTCGCGCCGGATCCGGCGGCGGACTACAACGTCCTGCTCCTCCACGGTGAAGTGCAGGGCATGCTGCCGCACGGCGACATGTCCGATCGTGCGGCGATGCAGATCCCGGTCGAGGAGGTCGCGCGGCCCGGCTGGGATTATGTCGCGCTCGGCCACTATCACGTCTACAAGAAGATCGCGCCGCACGTCTTCTACTCCGGCTCGCTCGACTACACGACGACGAACCCGTGGGGCGAGCTTGCCGAGGAGCGCGCGGCGAAACTCCCCGGCAAGGGGATGATCGAGCACGACCTGGTGAGCGGGAAGCAGACCTTCCATCCGTTGCCGGTCTCGCGTCCCTTCCTCGACCTGCCGCCGATCGAAGGACGTGGCATGTCGGCGGCGGACATCGACGCGGCCATTCAGTCAGCCGTCGCGCGAGTGAGCGGCGGCATCGACGGCAAGGTCGTGCGGCTCGTCGCGCGGGACGTGCCGCGCCACATCGCGCGCGAGCTCAACCACAAGGCCGTGCGCGACCTGCAGCGACGCGCACTGCATTTCCATCTCGACACGCGCCGGCCGGAGGTCGTGCGTCGGAACGTCGCGAGCGGAGCACCCGGCCGGCGACCGTCGCTGCCGGAGCTCCTGCGCGAGCGTCTGCGCGCGCGCGTGGTGCCTGCGGACGTCGATCGCGACCAGCTCGTCGCGCTGGGCTTGCAGTATCTCGAGGCCGCCGAGATGGCGGAGCAGCCGCTCGAGATGCCGGGAGCCGAGTCGTGAGGCTCAACCGGCTGAAGCTCGTCAACTTCCGGCAGCACGCGGAGACCGAGATCGAGTTCGACTCCGGGCTCACCGGCATCATCGGGCCGAATGGCGCCGGCAAGAGCACCATCCTCGAGGCGATCTCGTGGGCGCTCTATGGCGGCAACAGCGCGCGCGGCGGCAACGAGACGATCCGCTTTCACGGCGCGCCCGCGCGATCGAGCGTGCGCGTCGAGCTGGAGTTCGATCTCGCGGGCCATCGCTACCTCGTGGTGCGCGGGCTCACGATGGCCGAGCTCTTCCTCGACGGCGGCGAGCAGCCGATCGCGAACTCACTGAGCACCGTCTCGGAGATGCTCCAGCGGCGCATCGGCATGACGAGGAGCGAGTTCTACAACACGTACTTCACCGGCCAGAAGGAACTCGCCGTCATGGAGTCCATGACGGCGGGTGCGCGTGCGCAGTTCCTCTCCCGCGTGCTCGGCTACGAGAAGCTGCGTACCGCGCAGGACCTGTGCGCCGCGCGACGCAAGGAACTGCTCAGCGAGATCACGGGCCTTCGCTCCGGCATGCCGGACAAGGACGCGCTCGAACGGCAGGAGCGCGAATCGCAGAGTGCGCACGCGGACGCACTGCGTCGTGCGACCGACGCGGAGCGGCTCGAGGCGAAGACGAAGCGCGCCCTCGACGACATCGCGCCTCGCTGGCTCGCCGCGCAGACGGGACGCGACGAGCGTCAGCGCGTGGAGACGGAGATCGCCTCGGTGGAAGGCGAGCTCGCCGCACTCGTGCGCGCCGAGGAGAAGCAGGCGCATGAGATCGCGCAGATGGCCGCGGCACGCGCTGCCCTCGCGCCGCTGCTCCCCGACGTGGCCGCGCTCGAACCGGTGTTCCTCGAGGTCGGCGCGCAGCGCGCCCTTGCGGCGCACGACGGACGTCGTCGCGCGCTGATGCAGTCGCAGGTGCTGCTCATCGACGAGGTGAAGGTGCTCGCCTCGCAGCGCGAGACGCTGCACGGGGCGCCGGAGCTCGAGGTGCAGGTGAGGGCGGAACTCGAGGGGCGCCGCAAGTCCCTCGGCGAGGCGCAGCAGCAGTTCGAGACGCGGCACACCACGTGGGTCCGCGACCGCCAGGAAGTGGAGACGCGTCTTCGGGCGCTTCGCCTGCAGTTCACCGAGTTGCGCGACCAGCGCGACAAGCTCGTCGAACTCGGTGAGGAAGGCGCGTGTCCGACGTGCACGCGAAAGCTCGGCGAGCACTTCCGCGACGTGCTCGACATGATCGAGCGACAGATGGAGACGGTGGGGGCGGACGGCGCGTACTTCCGCTCGCGCCTGGACCAGCTCGAGGCGATGCCGGCGGACGTCACGCATCTCGACGAGATGCGGAAGACGCTGCAGGCCGAGAGCACGCAGCTCGAAGGCCGACTCGCGGCGGCGCTGGGATCGGTCGCAGAACTCGTGCGTGTGAGGAAGGAGCTGCTCACGAAGAGCGCGCGGCTCGACGCAGCGACGAATGAGCTCGAGACGATCCCGGCGGGCTATGACGAGGAGCGACACCAGGCGCTGGAGGCGGAGCATGCGCGGCTCGTCGAATCGTCGAAGATCTCCAACCGCCTGTCATCGCAGATCGAGCGCGAGCCGGCGCTGCTGCGCGAGGGCGAGTCGCTCGCGCGCCAGCGCGCAGCGCTCACTGCGCGTGGCGATGGTGCGCGTGCACGGCTCGGCCAGCTGCAGTTCCCGGAAGGCGACTACGCGGAACTGCGCCGCGTACACGACGAGGTCGCGCAGGCATACGCCGAGGCTGCGCGCGCGGCCGCAGGCCATCGTGCGGCACGGGACATCACCGCCGCCGCGGTGGCGCGAGGAGACGAGGCGCGCGGAGCGTACGATCGCCTGGCCGCACGTGTCGACGCGCTCGAGAAGGACCGACGCCTGCACGACGAACTCTTCCGGGCCTATACGGACCTGCGCACCGACCTCAACTTCCAGCTGCGGCCCGAGGTCTCGGAGCTCGCGTCGGCATTCCTGTCCGAACTCACCGATGCGCGTTTCACCGAATTGGAGCTCGACGACAAGTATCAACTGCTCCTGTTTGAGGACGGTGTGCTCAAGCCGGTGCCCTCGGGGGGCGAGCAGGATGTCGCGAATCTCGTGCTGCGCCTGGCGATCTCGCAGATGATCGCCGAACGCGCGGGCCAGTCGTTCTCGCTGCTGGTGCTCGACGAGGTCTTCGGTTCTCTCGATGACGTGCGGCGGCAGAATGTGCTCTCGCTGCTGCGCGGGTTGCAGGACCGGTTCGAGCAGGTCATCGTCATCACGCACATCGAGGGTGTGCGTGACGGCCTCGACCGGGTCATCAGCATCGGCTTCGATGAACGCACCGGCGCGGCCGTGATCTCGCGGCAGGAACCGGAGCAGGACGACCTCACGATCGCACGCGCGCTCGCTCCGCGCGGCGGGGATCCCCTGGCCGGATCGCTCGCATGACGGATGTCGCGGCGCGAGTGACCGGACCATTCCCCATCC
>JANOTV010000316.1:0-11932 GCA_031416495.1 Gemmatimonadota bacterium | reverse complement strand
CGCCGACCTCGGCCTGCGCTACTAGCGCTTCACCTCACACGAGCGCGCGACCGCATTGAGCGAGTCGCGCGCTTCGTGTCACCGCATTGAGAACACACAAATGATGCATCGTATCGAACGGACCTTCGCCGGTCGTCCCCTCATCATCGAGACCGGACGCATGGCGAAGCAAGCCGCCGGTTCCGCGCTCGTCACCTTCGGCGACACCATGGTCCTCGCCGCCGTGACCGTGAGCGACAAGCGGAGCAACCTGCCCTTCTTCCCGCTCACCGTCGAGTACAAGGAAAAGACCTACGCCGCAGGCAAGATCCCGGGCGGCTTCATCAAGCGTGAAGGACGGCCCCGCGACGAGGAGATCCTCTCCTGCCGCATCATCGACCGCTCCATCCGCCCGCTCTTCCCGGAAGGCTTCCAGAACGAAGTCCAGGTCTTCATCTACGTCATCTCCGCCGACCAGGAGAATGACGCCGATGTGCTCGGACTGGTCGCGACCTCGTTCGCGCTGAACGCCTCCAGGATCCCGTTCGCCGGCCCGATCGCCGGTGTCCGCGTGGGTCGCGTGGAAGGGAAGTGGCTCCTCAACCCGACGTTCCAGGCGCTCGAGTTCAGCGATATGGACATGATCGTCGCCGGCTCCGAGGACTCCATCATGATGGTTGAGGGCGGCGCCCTCGAAGTGTCCGAAGAAGACGTGGTTGAAGGTCTCGGCATCGCGCAGCGCGGCATCAAGGAACTCATCTCGATGCAGGAAGAGCTGCTCAAGAAGATGAAGGTCGAGAAGATGGCGTGGACGAAGATCGAGACCCCGGACGACGTCCTCAAGATCGTCACGAAAGCGGCCAAGTCGCGCATCGAGACGGCGATCAACCAGAAGGACAAGGCGTCACGCGTGCAGGCGATCGAGGCGGTGAAGGGCGCGGTGAAGGAAGAACTCGCCGCGACGCTCCTCGTCGAGCAGTTGTCGCACGTCGGCAACGTGCTGAACGACCTCGAGTACAACGCCCTGCGCGGTCAGGTGCTCGACACCGGACTCCGCGTCGACGGCCGCAAGCCGAACGAAGTGCGCGCCATCTCCGTCGACACCTCGCTCCTGCCGCGCGCGCACGGCTCCGCACTCTTCACGCGTGGCCAGACGCAGGCGCTCGTCGCCGCGACGCTGGGCACCGCGAACGACGTGCAGCGCATGGACAGCATCGACGACGCGAAGGAGACCACCAAGTCGTTCATGCTCCACTACAACTTCCCGCCGTTCTCCACGGGTGAAGTCCGCCCGATGCGCGGCACCAGCCGTCGCGAGATCGGTCACGGCGCACTCGCCGAGCGCGCGATCCAAGCCGTGCTGCCGCCGTTCGAGGAGTTCCCCTACACGATCCGCATCGTCTCCGACGTGCTCGAGTCGAACGGCTCGTCGTCGATGGCGTCGGTCTGCGGCGGCTCGCTCGCCTGCTTCGACGCAGGCATCCCGCTCAAGGGCGCGGTGGCCGGCGTGGCGATGGGTCTCATCAAGGAAGGCAAGAAGTACGCGATCCTCACCGACATCCTGGGCACCGAGGATTACCTCGGCGACATGGACTTCAAGGTCGCGGGAACGAAGACCGGCATCACGTCCATCCAGATGGACATCAAGATCGCCGGCCTCGACCTCAAGATCATGACCGAGGCGCTCGCGCAGGCCAAGGCCGGCCGACTGCACATCCTCGGCGAGATGGACAAGGCGCTTGATGCGGCCCGTCCGGAGCTCTCTCCGTACGCCCCGCGCATCGTCACGATGATGATCAACCCCGAGAAGATCGGCGATCTCATCGGTCCGAAGGGCAAGACCATCCGCGGCATCCAGGACGAGACCGGCGCAGAGCTCAGCGTCGACGACAGCGGCCTGGTCACCATCGCCGCCGTCGGCGGCGAGGCGATGGAGCGCGCGCGCCAGATGGTGCAGGCGATCACTGCCGAGCCCATCGTCGGCGACACGTACATCGGCACGGTCAAGAGCGTGACCGCGTTCGGCGCGTTCGTCGAGATCATGCCTGGCACCGAAGCCCTCCTGCACGTCTCCGAGATGCGCCACACGCGCGTCGAGAAGCCCGAGGATGTGGTGAAGAAGGGCGAGCAGGTCACGGTGAAGCTGGTGGACCGCGATGAGCGTGGCCGCCTCCGCCTCTCCATGAAGGCGCTGCTCCCGAAGCCGGAAGGTTCTGCCGCGGCTCCGGCCGGTGGCAGCGGCGAGGGTGGCGAAGGTTCTTCGTACGCCGCCGCGGGCACCGAGGCGGAAGGCGCGCCGACCGGTGAGCGCAGCGAGCGCCCGCGCGGTGATCGTCCGCGTGGTGACCGTCCGCGTGGCGGCGGCCGTGGAGGCCGTTCCCGCGAGTGATCGATGCGGCCGTTGCCGTCGCCGTGCCCATGATGATCGAGCGCGGCGTTCAACGGACCGTCCTTCCCAATGGACTGACCGTACTCTCGGAGCATATGCCGGGAGTGCGGTCGGTTGCCATGGGCGCCTGGGTGCGCGCAGCCTCGCTGCATGAGTCGCGCGACAAGATGGGCGTCTCGCATTTCCTCGAGCACATGGTGTTCAAGGGCTCCGAACGCAGATCCGCCAAGGAACTCGCGCTCGCGCTCGAGGCGCTCGGCGGCTCGCTCGACGCGTACACCGGGCGCGAACACACGTCGTTCCAGGCGCGCGTGCTCGACGAGCACCTGCCGCAGGCCGCGGACGTGCTCTTCGACCTGATGTTCCGTCCGGCGCTCCGTCCGGTGGACCTCGAACTCGAGCGCGGCGTGATCCTCGAGGAGATCGCCATGGTGGACGACACGCCTGACGATCTCGTCTTCGAGATCCACAACGAACGGATGTGGGGCAGCCACCCGTTCGGCTACCGAATCCTCGGCACGCGCGACACAGTGTCGTCGCTCCAGGTCGCGGACATGCACGTCCTGCACGAGCGCGCGTACCGTCCCTCGCAGATCATCGTGGCCGCGTCGGGCAACCTCATGCACGAGCGCCTGCTCAACGTGCTCGCAGAGACGGGCTGGTCCGACCTTCCGACCGGTGCTGCGGCGCGTCTTTCCATCCCCGTCGCCACACCGGCGCTGCCCTCCGACCTCCTGATGGAGCGCGACACGCAGCAGATGCACCTCGTCTTCGGCAATGTGATCCCACCCTATGGTGATCGCCGGCGACACGCGCTGATACTCGTGAACTCGCTCTTCGGCGGCGGCATGAGCTCACGCCTCTTCCAGTGCATCCGGGAGGAGCGTGGCCTCGCGTACTCGGTGCATTCGTTCCAGAGCTTCAACGCCACGGCCGGATCGCATGGCATCTACGTTGGCTGCGCTCCAGAGCGCGCGGACGAAGCCGTCGCTGCGGTGAACGACGAGCTGCACAAACTCGTCGATGCAGGCATCCCCGACGACGAACTGGCGATGGGGAAGCAGCAGCTGAAGGGTCAGATCACGCTCTCCATGGAGAGCGTGATGTCGCGCATGTACCGCGCGGCGGCGGTCGAGCTCTATGACGAGCCGTACCGCCCGCTGGACGAAGTCCTCGCACGGGTGGACGCCATCACTGCTGATGACGTGCGCTCCGTCTGCCGAGACTTCTATACCGTGGAATCCCAGACGGTGGTTCGCCTGGGCCCCGCATCCAAGGCGTGAGCATGCAGTTCCTCACCCCTCATACCTCACCCCTCCCATCGCAAAACAAATGAAGATCGGCATCCCGAAAGAGATCAAGACGAACGAGAACCGCGTGTCCCTCGTGCCCGCTGGCGCCGAGGCCCTCGTGGCCGCCGGCCACACGGTGTTCGTCGAGAAGGGCGCTGGCATCGGCAGCGGCTTCGCCGACGAGCAGTACGCGAGCGTTGGCGCGCAGATCCTCTCCACCGCCGATGCGGTGTGGAAGGACGCCGAGATGATCATCAAGGTGAAGGAACCCATCGCCGTCGAGTGGCCGCGCATGCGGAAGGGCCAGACGATCTTCACCTACTTCCACTTTGCCGCGGACGAGAAGCTCACCCGCGCACACATGGACTCGGGCGCCGTCTGCATCGCGTACGAGACTGTCGAACTGCCGTCGCGCGAGCTGCCGCTGCTCACGCCGATGTCTGAAGTGGCCGGCCGCATGGCCGTGCAGGAAGGCGCCAAGTACCTCGAGAAGCTCTATGGCGGACTCGGCGTGCTCCTCGGCGGCGTCCCGGGCGTGCCACCCGGCAAGGTCGTCATCCTCGGCGGCGGAGTCGTCGGCGTCAACGCGGCGAAGATGGCCGCCGGACTCGGCGCCCAGGTCACCATCCTCGACACCTCGCTCCCGCGCCTCCGGTACCTCTCGGACGTGATGCCGGCGAACGTGCAGATGATCTTCTCCAACCGCCAGAACATCCTCGAGCAGATCGCGACGGCCGATCTCGTGATCGGCGGCGTGCTGCTGCCGGGTGCCAAGGCGCCGAAGCTCATCCGCCGCGAAGACCTCAAGCTCATGCGCCAGGGTGCAGTGATCGTGGACGTGGCGATCGACCAGGGCGGCTGCGTGGAGACGATCAAGGCCACGACGCACGAGAACCCGGTCTACACGGTGGACGGGATCATCCACTACGGCGTGGCGAACATGCCGGGTGGCGTGCCGCGCACCTCGACACTCGCGCTCACCAACGCGACCTTCCCGTATGCCTTCAAGCTGGCGAACAAGGGCTGGAAGCAGGCGCTCCGCGAGGACGCCGCACTGCGGAAGGGCCTGAACGTGGTCGAGGGGAAGGTGGCCTATGCCGGTGTGGCGGATGCGTTCGGCATGGATTTCCATGCTCCGGAGCAGTTTGTCAAGTAAAGGCAGGTGGGAGGTTTGAGGTGGGAGGGGGCGCCCGTTCTGGCGCCCCTTTTCCCTTCTGATTCTCCGCCGCCTCCTCGCCGCGGATTGCGGCTTCCTTCCAAATGTTCCCTCAACCGCCCCTCGCTGCACCGTTGTGACGCGGAGTTGTACGATGTTGCGACGGCAGGTAAGTTCCGTGGTCAGACTGCGTTGCGCCCGAGGGAGCTCAGCCGTCTAACTACTCCAGACGAGCGAGAATAAAGAGATCATGCGGTGGCCGTTCTCGAATAAAGGTGGGTTCTTCTCGGCGAATGCGATCGCCGTGGATCTCGGAACGGCGAACACGCTCATCTACGTGAAGGGCGAGGGGATCGTGCTGAACGAACCCTCCGTCGTCGCGATCGATCGCGAGACGAAGCGCATCAAGGGTGTCGGGCTCGAGGCCAAGCGCATGATCGGCCGCACGCCCGACGGCGTGATCGCGGTGCGCCCGATGAAGGACGGCGTCATCGCCGACTTCGACGTGACCGAGAAGATGCTCCGCTTCTTCCTCGAACTGATCATCAAGAATCACATCTTCCAGGTGAAGCCGCGCGTGATCGTGTGCGTGCCGTCCGGCATCACCGAAGTGGAGCGACGCGCGGTGCGCGATTCCGCACTCGGTGCAGGGGCGAAGGAAGTCTTCATGGTCGCTGAGCCGATGGCGGCGGCGATCGGTGTTGGTCTTCCCGTCGAGACACCGACCGGCAACATGGTGATCGACATCGGTGGCGGCACGACGGAGATCGCGGTCATCGCATTGAGCGGTCTCGTGTCGGACACGTCGATCCGCATCGGTGGCGATGAGCTCGATGCCAGCATCGTGCAGTTCATGCGCAAGCGGTACAACCTGCTTATCGGCGAGCCGACGGCGGAGCAGATCAAGATCCAGATCGGCTCTGCGGCACCGATGGCCGAGGAGCGCGAGATGGAAGTGAAGGGACGCGATCTCGTCTCGGGCATCCCGAAGACGGTGCGCGTGCACAGCGCGGAGATCCGCGAGGCGATCCAGGAACCGATCCAGCAGATCGTGACCGCGGTGCGTCGCGCACTCGAGATCACGCCGCCGGAACTCGCGTCCGACATCGTCGATCGCGGCATCGTGCTGACCGGCGGCGGCGCGCTCATCCGCGGCCTCGACGTCCTGCTCATGCAGGAGACCGGTCTGCCGATCCACGTGGACGAGGATCCCCTCACCTGCGTCGTGCGCGGGTGCGGCCGTATCCTCGACGACGAGGAGAAGTACTGGTCAGTGTTGAGCACCTGAGGGCACGCCCTCAGTGCCACGTGGCGCAAGGACGGACAGCAGGGCCGACACGACAGCCGGCGTCTTCTTCGTGGTGCTCTCGCTTATCCTGCTGATCCTCCCGGCCGCGCCGCGTGACCGGATCGCGGCCGTCGTGCGGGGCAACTTCGTCGGGCCGCTCGTTGGCATGCAGCAGCGCGCCGCACTCGCGCGCCGCGCCTTCGGCACCAGCGACAGTCTGGGACTCTCCGCGGACAGCATCGCGCTGCGCGCCCTCTACGCCGAAGGACTCGAGGCGGAGAACCAGCGGCTGCGCAGCCTGCTCGGACTCGGTCGCTTACTGCGCTGGGGATTCATCCCCGCCGAGGCGATCGTCGACCGCGGCATGGGCGACGACTTCACGTTCCTCCTCACCGCGGGTGAGCGCGCAGGCGTCGAGCGCTTCAGCGCCGTCGTCACGTCCGAGGGCGTCGTCGGCATGGTGACGCAGGTGGACGAACGCACGAGCGTCGCGATCACCTGGCCGCATCCCGACTTCCGCGTGAGCGCGACCACCACCGATGGCGCGTCGTTCGGCATCGTCTCGGCGCATCAGGGCACTGGCGGCGCGCGATACCTGCTCGAGATGCATGGCGTACCGTTCCGCAGTTCGCTCAAGCCGGGCACGCGCATCGTGAGCTCTGGTCTTGGCGGCGTGTTCCCGCGCGGCGTCGCGATCGGCACCGTGCTTCAGGAACTGCGCGGCTCGACCGGCTGGTCGCGCTCGTACCTCGTGCGTCCCTCGGTGCGTCCCTCCGAGGCGACACAGGTGATGATCCTGCTGCCCGAACGGAATGCCGCCGACGTGCAGAGCGTATGGACGCCTGCCGAGGCGCGCGACTCCACGCCGAGGCCGCGATGATCACGCTTCGTTCCGTCGCCGTGACGGTGATGGTCCTCATCCTCATCGCGCTGCACTTCACACTGCGGCCGTTGCTCGACTGGCGCGCGGGCTTCGACTTCCTCTTGATCGCGCTGCTGGTGCTCGCGGTGCGGACGCGTCCCGGCGTCGCGGCGCTCTCCGGTTTCGCGCTGGGTCTCGTGTCGGACTCCATGACGCCCGAGGCGATGGGCGCCGGCGCGCTCGCGTTCACCGTCGTCGGCTTCTTCGCATCGCGCCTCAAGGCGGCGTTCTTCGGGGACAACGTCGGCATCAACGTGGTGTTCGTGTTCCTCGGGAAGTGTGCGGCGGACGTGATCTTCGTGCTCGCCGAGCGTCGCCTCAACGGCGGCGCGCTGCTCATGCAGCTCGCGCTGTGGACGCCGCTCGCCGCGGCGCTGACGGCCATGGTCGGGCTCGTAGTGCTCTCGCTGCTCAAGCCGACCCTGGAGCGGCGGCGCCTGTGAGTTTCCACCCGAACGACGTCCAGCGGCGCGCCCGTGTCGCCTCGGCGATCTTCGCCGGTGCGTTCTTCTTGCTGCTCGCGTCGTTCTTCCGCACGCAGGTGCTGCAGAACGCGCGCTACGCCCTGCAGTCGGAGGAGAACCGGCTGCGCGAGGTGCCGCTGCCGGCGCCGCGCGGCATCATCTTCGATCGCACGGGTAAGGTCATCGCGGAGAATCTTCCGGGGTACGCCATCTCCCTGCTTGCGCGCAACGAGGATTCGCTGCGGGTGACGATGAAGCGCATCGGCGATCTCGTGTCGGTGTCGCCGGAGCAGGTCGGCAACGCGGTGCGTCGGTATCGTCGCGAGCCGTCGCGGCCCACGGTCCTCTTCGGTGATGCGCCGTTCGATCTCGTGTCGGTACTCGAGGAACGGCGCGTCGAGTTCCCGGGTCTCATCATCCAGTCCGCGCCGAAGAGGTTCTATCCGGCGGGTGCCGCTGTCGCGGCATTCGTCGGCTACACGGGCGAGATCAGTGAAGCGGAGCTCGGGCTGGAGCGGTTCGAGACGTACAAGGCGGGGCAGCAGGTGGGCAAGGATGGCATCGAGCGACAGTACGAGTCGAGATTGCGCGGACAGGAAGGCATCCGGTTCGTCGAGGTGGATGCCCACGGACGCGTCGTGCGCGAGAACGCACGCGAGGACCTGCTGCCTGTCGGGCCGCCGGCGCTGTACACGAACATCGACCTTGACCTGCAGCTCGCGGTCGCCGAGATCTTCGGCGACTCGCTCGTCGGCGGCGTCGTCGCGATGGAGCCGCGCTCCGGCGAAGTGCTCGCCCTGCACTCGGCGCCGAGCTTCGACCCCAACCGGTTCATCGGCGGTATCCCGTTCGGTTACTGGCAGGAGCTGCAGTCCGACAAGCGGCGGCCGCTGTACAACAAGGCGATCAAGGGCACCTATCCGCCCGCGTCCGTATGGAAGCTCGCGACCGCGGTGATCGCGCTTGAGGAAGGGCTCGCTACCATGTCGGACCGGATGCCGGTGCGATGCACGGGCGGCTACCAGTTCGGCAACCGGTTCTTCCGTTGCTGGGATGACGTCGGTCATGGCGACGTCACGCTCGCGCAGGCCATCGAGAAGTCGTGCGACGTGTACTTCTATCAGCTCGGTCTCAAGATCTCGCTGCAGAAGCTGATCGAGGGCGGCGTGCGGTTCGGGATGCGGGAGCGCTCAGGCATCGACCTTCCGTCCGAGACGCGGCCTTCGTTCCCGAGCGATCCCGCCAAGGCGTATTACGACCGGCTGTACGGCCCCCGTGGATGGACGCAGGCGGTAACGCTCAACCTGTCGATCGGCCAGGGTGAAAATTCACAGACCGTCGTCAACATGGCGAAGTTCTATTCGGCGCTCGCCACCGATGGTTCGGCGGCGAAGCCGGAGGTCGTGCGCGGACAGGTCGAGCGCGTGCAGATCTTTCGCCTCACCGATGCGCAGCTGCAGGGCATCCAGGCCGCACTCGGCGACGTCGTCGTGCGCGGCACGGCCGCGGGCTCGCGATTGGAGGGCATCGTCGTCGCCGGCAAGACCGGCACGGCGCAGAACTCGCACGACCAGGTGCTGGACCACGCATGGTTCGTGGGATACGCGCCGGCGGACGATCCCAAGATCGTCGTCGCCGTGATGCTCGAGTTCGGCCTGCACGGTTCGCGCGCGGCACGCATCGCGACGCGGATCATCGAGCGCTACCTGAAGGCGAAGGTGGTGGCGCTGCCGGAGACGGAGGGCTGATGCGAAACCGTGCGATGCCGGCCGACTGGCCGCTGATGGCGCTCGCGCTGACGCTTACGGCGTTCGGCATCGCCATGGTGTATTCGGCGGGCCAGACCGACGTCCCCACGTACGTTGCCGGTCTCTGGCGCAGCCAGATGGTGTGGTTCGCGCTCGGACTCGGCGCGGCGTACATCATCAGCAGGACGTCGGTGCGTCTGCTCGAATGGGCCTCGTGGCCGGTATACATCGGCGCCTGCGCCATGTTGCTCATCCTGCTCTTCTTCGGCAGCGGAGCGGGCACCGCCGCAGGCACCAAGAGCTGGCTCTCGATCGGCGGCGTGCAACTGGGGCAACCGTCGGAGTTCGCGAAGATCGCGGTGGTGCTGATGCTCGCGCGCGTGCTCTCCGGCGAGCGCAAGGCGCCGACATCGTTGCTCGGCCTCTGGAAACCGGCCGCCATCGTGCTGCTGCCGTGGCTCCTGATCATGGCGCAGCCCGACCTCGGCACGGCGATCGTGTTCCTCGGCATCTTCTTCGCGATGCTCTTCTGGAGGGGCGTGCCGTGGCCGCTGCTCGTCATGGCCGCGAGTCCCGCCGTGAGCCTCATCCTCGCCTTCGGGCCCGGCGTGTGGGGCGCGTGGTTCCTCATGCTGCTCGCCCTCGTCGGGTGGTACCGACCGGCCGTGCTGGAAGGCGTGGTCCTCGTCGGCGCGAACGTGGCGATGGGCGTCGTGGCGCCGGTGCTCTGGGAACGGCTCAACCCGTACCAGCAGCGGCGACTGCTCGTGTTCCTCGACCCCTCGAGCGACCCGCGCGCGTCGGGATACCACGTGATCCAGTCGCAGGTGGCTGTCGGCTCCGGCGGCCTGTTCGGCAAGGGATTCACCGACGGCTCACAGAAGCGCCTCGCCTTCCTGCCCGAGCAGCACACGGACTTCATCTTCCCGGTGGTGGGAGAGGAGCTCGGATTCATCGGCATCAGCATCGCGCTGGGTCTCTTCCTCATGTTCTTCCTGCGTACGGTGCGCATCTCGACGCGGGCCGCGACTCCGTTCGCGTCACTCGTCGCTTTCGGGCTCGCGGCGGCCTGGTTCACCCATGTGATCGTGAACATCGGGATGACCATCGGCCTGATGCCGATCACGGGCATCCCGCTGCCGTTCTTCTCGTACGGCGGCTCGTTCATGCTCGCGACGTGGATGGGCGTGGGCGTCCTGGCCCTGATCTCCAGCGAAGGCCGCGGTCTCGCCGACGGGATCACGCGCTAGCGCGCCGCGCCCCAGTGGGAAGTCCCAGTGGGAAGTCGCTTGCCCGTCATGCCTCCACGGCGACACTATTCCTGCATGGCTTGGTTCCGCAAAGACAAGAAGCCCCGGCAGCCACGCACGGAGCGCCTAGAGATCCCACCGGATCTCTGGGAGAAGTGCGAGGCCTGCGGGCATACGGATATCCGCGAGAAGTTCGCCAAGAACCACAACGTCTGCCCCAGCTGCGATTTTCATCGCCGGCTGCGCGCGCACGAGTATGCCGGTCTGCTGCTGGACGAAGGTTCGATCGAGGAGAAGGACGTCGGTCTCACCTCCGTCGACCCGCTCGAGTTCCCGGAGTATCCGGCGCGGCTTCGCAAGGCGCTGAAGAACGCCGGTGACCACGATGCCATCCTCACCGTCTCGGGTCTCATGGACGCGATGCCGGTGAACCTCGGCGTCATGGATTTTGCCTTCATGGGCGGCTCGATGGGCTCCGTCGTCGGCGAGAAGATCGCGCGGCTCGGTCAGCGGTCGCTCGAGAAGAAGTGGCCGCTCATCATCCTCTCGGCGTCGGGCGGCGCGCGCATGCAGGAAGGCGTGCTCTCGCTGATGCAGATGGCCAAGACCTCCGCGATGCTCTCGCAGCTCGCCGAGCGCCGCATCCCCTATGTGTCGATCCTCACGAACCCCACCACGGGCGGCGTGAGCGCGAGCTACGCCATGCTGGGCGACGCGATCCTCGCCGAGCCGGGTGCGGTCATCGGCTTCGCGGGACCGCGCGTGATCAAGCAGACGCTCGGGCAGGATCTCCCCGAAGGATTCCAGACGGCCGAGTTCCTGCTGACGCACGGCATGGTGGACAGCGTCGTGCATCGCCATCAGCTCAAGCGCACCGTGGGTCAGCTCCTGCGCCACATGAGCGGCAAGCCCGCGGCGACGGGGTGGGCGTCCGCCTGAGCCCGGCCGACTACAAAGCGTCGCTCGATTTCCTCTTCGCGCGCACCACGGGGCAGTGGCGGCTCGGCCTTGAGCGCATCGAGGCGTTCTGTGCTGCGCTCGGCGATCCACAGCGACGGCTCAAGGTCCTGCACGTCGCCGGCACCAACGGGAAGGGCAGCGTCTGCGCCGCGCTGGATACGGTGCTCCGCGCGCGCGGCCTCCGCGTCGCCCGGTACACGTCGCCGCACCTCGTCGATTTCCGCGAGCGGTTCCTCATCGACGGCCAGCCGGTCTCCGAAGAGGCGATCGTCGACTTCCTCGGCCGCTGGACCCCGACCGTGGAGCGTCTTGGCGCCACCTTCTTCGAGGCCACGACGGCGATGGCGTTCCAGCTGTTCGCGGACGCCGAGGTGGATGTCGCGGTGATCGAGACGGGGCTGGGCAGCCGGCTGGATGCCACGAACGTGGTCTCGCCGCTCGTTGCAGGGGTCACCGGCATCGCCATCGACCATACCGAGTACCT
>JANOTV010000315.1:0-1742 GCA_031416495.1 Gemmatimonadota bacterium | reverse complement strand
CGCGTGCAACGCGACCACACCCCTGTACATGTGGCGCAGCAACGCGTCCGCCGGCGCGATCTCCTTCTTCTTCAGCGCTTCGAAGGCTGAGCCATATTGCCCCTGCACCAACTGGTCGCGCAGTCCGACCTCCGCGACGATGCCCGCAGGCCCGCCGCGCAGGGATTGCGTCGCGGCCGCGCACCCGGTGCCCGAGAGCACGAGGAGCGCGGCCAGGACGCCATGCCGGCAACGGTCCACGATGCTGCCGGAGACCAGGCGCCGGACTGGCACGTTCAGCGAACCTGCTTCTCGAGTACGATGATGCGCTGCTGGGCGAGTGCGATGGCCTCGGCCATGCGCGCACTCGCGTCGCCCTGTGCCCGGATGCGATCGATCTCGAGCGAGAGCAAGAACCGCTGATAGCGCATCAACGCCTCCTGCGGACGCAGCTGCAGGTCGAGGAGTCGCGCCGCCTTGTATTGCGGATCGGCGGCCTCGGGATCGAGCACGCTCGCGCGGTCATAGCGATTGAGTGCGCCGTCGAGGTCGTTGCTAGCGACGAGCGCGTCCCCCTCGCGGACTAGCGCCTCGGCGGCGGCCTTCGACTGCGCGGCCGCCCCCATGTCGGCCGCGCGGTACGCGACCATGATGCCCTGCGAGCCGCGGCGGCTGATGACGACCGAGCGGCCATCGACGAGCTGGACCATGACGAGCTGGCCGTCGCGATCAGCCGGCACCGACGAACGCGTCGCGGGCACCATCACCATGTCACTGCCCGTGCGCCGCACGACCCACGCCTCGGGGATCGAACGCGTCGCCGCATAGATCTGCGACTCGTTCATGCCGAGCATGATCTCGCCGCGCGCAACCGCTGCACAGAGTTCGGGGCTGCAATCGGCCGTGGCGACCGCGGTCACGGAATCCATCGTGGACCTGAGTGCGTTGCGCTCGGCGGTGACGCCGGCAGCGGCCGTCGAGGCGTCCGCGGCGGGAATGCGATCACCGTTGACGAGCACGGGTGCTTCGTTGATGCGCTGCGGATAGGGCGCGCACGCCGCCAGCGCGACGGCAAGCACCGCCGCACGGTGCCGTACCAGGTAGATCGTGGGTTGAAGCATGGGCCTCTCCGGAAGTGTGTGCGAAGTGTGTCGTGCAGCGCTTCGTGCGTGAGCCGACTTACGGCGTCAGGCGCCGGCGCTGGATGTACTTCTTGATCTTGTGCTGTCCCACCCAGACCTTCGTATTCGACTCGAGATCGATGAGCGTCGCGTCCACCTGGTAGAAGACGATCTTCTCACGGCCTTCGGAATCCTCGATCGCCTGCACGTCGCCCTGCAGCATGAAGCGCGCGCCCTGCTCGCGCGCGATGCGCGCGCGGGAGTCGGCGGTCGCGTTCACCTGCTGGTCTTTGCGCTCGGCGCGCACCTCGTCGCGCTCAGCGGAACTCGCGACCACGCGCACCGTGCCGCTCGTGATGTAGGCGCGCTCGAGATCGCGGATGAACGTTCCGACGGCGATGTGCTCGAGGGTGCGGTTCCGGAAGTCGCCCACGATGACCGTCGGCGCGGTGCCACCATTAGCCGCCGACCATTCGCGGGTCCACGACGCACCGACCGACTGCGTGATGAGTTCGTTGGCGACAAGGCGCGAATCGGTGTCGTTCCATCGGCCCGAGAGATCGGTGACCGACGCGGGATCGACGCGCGAGACGCGCTTGATGCCGCAGGCGGAGACCGCGAGGGCTGCGACGACGAGGATGG
>JANOTV010000314.1:0-3710 GCA_031416495.1 Gemmatimonadota bacterium | reverse complement strand
CTTCCGTCAGTACACGATCCTCGGCGCATGCAATCCGTCGCTCGCTTATGCGGCGGTCAGCGAGGATCCCGCGGTGGGATTGCTGCTCCCGTGCAATGTCACCGTCGAGGCGGAGAGCGATCACCGCTCACGAGTGCGGCTCGTCGACCCTCGCGTGATGCTTTCGGCGTCACCCGCCGGATTGTCTCCCCAACTGAAGGCGGTCGCTGAGGATGCCCGTGCGCGGATGGAGCGCGTGGTGGATGCGCTGACCCGCGTGACGCCGGAGGCGACGCACGCGTGACGCGCTAGCTTTCATCGCAACGATTCATCGAAAGCGCAAGAAGGAGAGACGGCCCATGTCGATGGCATTCCTGCGGGACGATGCAGAAGGCGAGATGCCTCGCCGCAACTACGGACTCCCCGAACGCGACGATCCCGACTTCGATCGCGTCGCGGCGCGCGCGCTGCTCGAAGCCGCGCGGGTGGGTGAGACGCAGCTCGCCGAGCGCGCGACCGGCTACTACTGGGGCGAGCCGCGGCTGCGTTCGTACGTGGAAGAGATGCGCGCGGAGGCGGAGCGCACGAACGACGACCGGCTGGAACAGGTGGCGACGCGGTTCCTGCGCTGACGGCCCCGTGCAGGCTACCCGAGCCAGCCCCGGATCAGCGCCGGCACCGACGCAAGCAGTCCGAACCGCACTAGTCGCCCCGACAGGCAGACGAGGACGAACCGCACGAACGGGAGCCGCACGATCCCCGCGGCGATCGCCGCGAGATGGAACGGCGGGACGCTCGCCAGCGCGCTGAGGCCGATCACGCTGAGGCTGTAATGCGGATACCGCGAGAGCACGGCGCGCGCGCGCGCGATCAATGCGCGGCTCTGGGCGTGCGTCACGCGGTCCGCGAAGGTGCCGAGCAGGTACCAGCCGACCTTCCCTGCCACGTGCGCCAGCGTGAACACGAGCAGCATCGAGAGCGCGAGCTCCGGTGGCTGCACCGCGCCGATCGCGAGCGCCATGACCTCAGCCAAACCGATCGGCACGAGGCCGACGAGGAAGCCGAGCACGCCCGCGGACCAGAGGGCGGCGGCGGGAGAGGAGATGTCGAGTTCGGGGATCACGGTAGCGAACGATATCACTGAACGAGATGGCGACCGAGAATTGCGAGTGAACTTGACGGGATTACAGCAGGGTGCTATCTATCCTTCTTGAGAATCGTTCTCAACAGGTCTTGAGGCCGGTTCCCACCTCTCCCGCTCCCGGTCCCCACCATGCGCTCTGTCCGGTCCCTGATCCGCGCCTGCTGCTACTGCGCCGCCTTCGCCGCTCCCATTGCCGCAGCGGTCGCCACCCCGGTCGCCGCCCAAGGCACCATCGCCGGACGCATCACCCGCTCCGACCGCTCGACACCGATCCCGGGCGCCATCATCCGCGTCGTAGGCACCACCCTCGGCAGCCAGAGCGACTCGCTCGGTGAGTTCCGGATTACCGGAGTGCCGGCCGGTCGGCAAACCGTCGAAGTGCGCGCCTACTCGTTCACGCTCGAACAGCAGACGGTGATCGTCCGCAATGACGAGATCGCGAGCACGGCGCTCGTGCTCGCCACTGCGCCGCGTGAACTGGCCAGCGTCACCGTCGTAGGTGCCACCCCGGATGCCCTCGCGCGGATCCCCGGCGCAGCGACCACCATCAGCGAACGGCAGATCCGCGCACAGCAGCCACTCTCCGCCAACGAGGTGCTGCGCACTGTGCCGGGAGTGCACATCCAGGAAGAGGAAGGCGCCGGCCTGCGCGCCAACATCGGCATCCGCGGCCTCGACCCCGACCGCAGCCGCAGCGTGCTCGTGCTCGAGGACGGCGTCCCCGTCGCGCTCGCACCGTACGGCGAACCCGATATGTACTATTCGCCGCCGATCGATCGCATGTCGCGCATCGAGGTCATCAAGGGCAGCGGGTCGATCCTCTTCGGACCGCAGACCATCGGCGGCGTCGTCAACTACGTCACCACCGAGCCGACGATGGGCATGAGTGGCCGAGTCGATGCGAGTGGCGGCAGCGGTGGACAGCAGTTCGCCAAGGTGCAGTTCGGTGGCGCAAGCGGCGCCACGCGCGGACTCGTCTCGGCCTTCCAGCGCCGCGCCGACGACTTCAACGGACTCGACTACGACATCCGCGACGTCACGGGCAAGATCGGTGTGCGCACCGCGTTCGGCGACCTCAGCGCGAAACTGAGCTTCTATGATGAAGGCTCGAACTCCACCTACGTCGGACTCACCGACTCGCTCTTCCGCGCGTCGCCCTACCAGCATCCATCCCCGGGTGACCAGCTCGCGATCGCGCGCCGGGCAGCCACGCTGGCACACGAGATACCGCTCGGCGGCACGTCCACGCTCCGCACCACCGTCTACGGCTACCACACGACGCGCGACTGGACGCGCCGCGATTACACGTACGGCCCGACCGGCGGCACGCACGTCTTCTCCAACAACACCGGCGCGCGCAACCGCAGCTACGATGTGGCAGGCGTCGAACCTCGCCTCCGCGCGCTCTGGTCGGTGGGCGGCATCACGTCGGATTTCGACGTCGGCGCACGCTATCACATCGAGCGCGCGAGGGACAAGCATCTGCTCGGCACCGTCGACGGCTCGATCACCGGCGTGCGTGATGATGAGGTGCGCAGCGGCGAAGCGGTGAGCGCGTGGCTGCAGAACCGCTTCGAGTTGCACCACACGTTTCATCTCACGCCCGGCGTGCGCGTCGAGCGGTTCAGCTTCTCGCGACACATCACCCGCACTCGTGTGCGTCGCAACGACGGCACCACGAGCACGCGCTCGATCGAGGATGTGGACATCCGTTCAGGCGACACGGTGAGTGAGGTGATCCCCGGTCTCGGCGCGTCCTGGACGCCGCGGGAGCTGGTGACGGTGTTCGCAGGCGCGCACCGCGGCTTCGCACCGCCGCGCACGAAGGACGCGCTCATCTACAGCGACCCCACGCTCGCGCCCGATGGGCAGGTGCCGGACCCCGTGTCCCTGCAGCTCGACGCGGAGCGAAGCTGGAACTACGAGATCGGCACCCGCATCACGCCGGCTCCGTTCTTCTCGTTCGAGGCGACGGCGTTCGTGCTCGACTTCACCAACCAGATCATCGAGCCGTCGCTCTCGGCAGGCTCGGCCTCGGCGGCCGCGCTTGCCAACCAGGGCGCGACGCGCCACGACGGCGTGGAGATCGGCGGCCTGTTCGACATCGGCAAGCTGCTTGGCCGCTCGTTCACGCTGGCGCTCGAGGGCAACTACACGTACTCGCGCGCCGAGTTCTCACGCGACCGGTACCTGCGCGTCGGTGCGGATACCGTGAACGTGCGCGGCAACACGCTGCCGTATGCGCCGCGGCATCGCGTGCACAGCGCCGTCACGTATGAGCACCTCGGTGGATTCCGCGCGCGCGCGGATGGTACGTTCGTCGGCGCGCAGTTCAGCGACAATTTCGAGACCGTCGCCGGCAGCGCGAATGGGCGTGTGGGCGAGATCCCCGCGCACCGTATCTTCGACGCATCGGTGCAGTACGACCTACCGGCGCTTCCGGGCGTGCGCCTGACGGCTTCGCTGAAGAACATCGCGGGCCGCACCTACATCGCGTCGCGGCGGCCCGAGGGCATCAAGGTGGGCGTACCCCGCCTTGTGACCTTCGGACTCTCGTGGGATATGTAGTCGCCGTCGGCCGGGAACA
>JANOTV010000313.1:0-5214 GCA_031416495.1 Gemmatimonadota bacterium | reverse complement strand
CCGGAGCAGCTGGACTTCCTGCGATACCGCCCCGTGCTCGACAACCGGCGCCTCAAGGAAGAGTTCGGCTACCTGCCTGCCAACTCCTCCGTCGAGGTGTTCCGGTTCTTCGCCCGGCACGCCCGGCACGCCCGGCACGCCCGGCACGCCCGGTCGCGGGTGCGTGGGTGCGTGGGTAGCTGGGGGCGCGCCGTGCGAAGACGGCCGATTGGAGCTACGTTGGAAAGCGCATATGACCCAGATCCTCTCCCGCCTGCAACAAGCCCTCGGCGCCTCGTTCGAGATCAAGCGCGAGCTGCCGGCCGGTGGTCAGAGCCGCCTGTTCCTCGCGGCCGATCGTCGACTGCCGCGCGAGGTCGTCATCAAGCTGCTGCCGCCCGAGCTCGCCGGCCCGACCGCGGCTGAGCGGTTCCGTCGCGAGATCGCCGTGCTGGTCCAGCTGCAGCACCCGCATATCGTGCCGTTGCTCGCTGTCGGGCATGTGGACGATCTCTTCTGGTACGTGATGCCGTACATCTCGGGCGCGTCACTGGCGGCCCGTCTCACACACGGCGCCCTTCCACTGCGCGACGCACTCCAGGCGATACACGACGTAGCCGATGCACTGGCGCATGCGCATTCGATGCAGGTGGTGCACCGCGATCTCAAGCCGGCGAACGTGCTCTTCCAGGCGGGACGCGCACTGCTCACCGATTTCGGCGTGGCCCATGCGAGGATCGAGAACGTGCGGTCGAGCACGGGCATCTCGATGGGCGAACTCCGGCGCAGCGTCGCGAAGAGCGCCAGTCGGCTGACGGAGCAGGGGTTCGCCGTCGGCACTCCCGAGTACATGGCGCCGGAGCAGTTCCTCGGTGATGAGCCGGCCGACGCGCGTGCCGATGTGTACTCGCTCGCGATGCTCGGCTATGAGATGCTCACGGGTCGCGCGCCGTTCGCCGACTTCAAGGGGGCGCGGCTGATGGCCGCGCATTTCACCGAGCTGGTCCCGCTCGCCGACCTCGTGCGGCCGGAGATCCCCTCGAACATCGCCGAGGTGCTCGCCACGGGGATGGCGAAGGAACCGGTGGACCGTTTTCCGGACGCCGCGGCGTTCCGCGATGCGCTGGGCTCGCGCTGGTAGGCTCAGCTGCTGAGCTGAGGTTGTGACGCTACGAGCGGCATCGACTCATACCGCAGTCGCGGTGCAGCCTGCTCCACGCCTTCCGCCACGACCTCCATGCCAAGGCACCGGGCGAGTGTCGTGCGCGCCGTCTCATCCGTGAGCAAGCGAAGCCGCTTGCGCGAGTTATGCCAGAGGAACAGTGCCGCGGCAACAGGGAGGGCTGCGGCGGCGCCCACAAGCCAGATCGTGCCGTTCATTGATTCGGATCAGGGAAGACGGGGGTCGCCAACGAGAGAATGACGCCCGCCCTGGCCCCAGAATATCAGGGTTTCTCTGAACAGTCGGCTGCGCCGACGACTGCCAGTACGTTCAGCGACTGGCGCAGCTGGCGGGAGGTCTTGCCGCAATCGGTCGAGGTCTCCTCGCGTCGTGCCTCCCCACACGCTGATGCCCTTGCCCTCGGCGGCCGCGATGACGCCGATGCCGCTCCGTCACACGTCCATCGGCTGGAACGCCTTGAAGTGACGCCTCAACCAGCGGAGGATCGGAAACACGCAGGCCGCACCGACCGTTGCTGCGATCACGTCGGTGAACCCGTCCCACCAGAACACATCGCGCAGGTGCTCGGGATCCGGCCAGAGGATCTCCTGGATGGTCTCAACGCCTTCCCATGCGAGTGCGATCGCCACCGACACCCAGATCGCGAGCGCGTATGGCTTGTCGGTGCGATTGCGCCGGCTCCTTCTGCGCTGGAAGAACCAGAACGCGAGCGCCGTGGTCGCGCAGCCGGCGAGGAAGTGCCCGGGCAGATCGACCAGCGGGGCCCTGCGATACAGGTCCCACGTGCGCACGATGGTCTCCCAGCCGAGGAAGACCACCGCACACAGCAGCCCTGCGATCAGGAGGCGGGAACGGATGTTGGTCGCCAGTGCAGTCATGACCAATGCTACAACGTGCTCATCAACCCTGCTCCGGTATCCGCCTCGCGACTCGCTCCTGATTCCGTCAGAGGGCTCGCCGTGATGGATATGGGGAAGCCGTTCCGGAACATGACCGAGGAACACTGGCCGCTGGCGGCCATCCTCTACGACAAGTTCCATCTCCTGCGGCACCTGAACGACGCGATGGATCAGGTGCGCCAGGCGGCGAACAGGCGCGTCATCCAACGGCCGCACTACGGGCTGCGCGATGAGGACTATCGCCACTTGAAGATCCTGACCTGCACGCTGCCACAGCGCTCCCGGACCTGAATTCTTCCATATTCACCCACACGAATCCACGAAGAGCCGATAAGTTATTCGGTGTGTTCCAGCGCCTGCGCTCGGAGGCGGAATACCCCGGGACCGGGCCGTGGCGCCGGGCCGTGGCGCAACTTTCTGTTTCACTTTGTGCGGCCGGTCCACGCCGGCAGGGATCGAGGCATGACGGATGTCATTCTGTACTGGCTCATGCGCAACGCACGGCCGCCGCATACGAAAGGTGAGCACTGATGTCGATGATGGCCGCCGTCCTGGTGGCGATCGTCGCGCTCCTGCATCTCGGCTTTCTCGTCCTCGAGATGTTCTACTGGGATCACCCCGTGGGACGGAGGATCTTCCGCACCGATGCGCAGTTCTCGGCGCGGTCCGCGACCCTCGCCGCCAATCAGGGATTGTACAACGGGTTCCTCGCCGGCGGGCTCGTGTGGTCGATCATCGGCGGGCGTGAGGATATCGCAATCTTCTTCCTCGCCTGCGTCATCATCGCCGGAGTCTATGGTGGTATCTCGGTGAAGCGATCCATCCTGTACATGCAGGCGGCGCCGGCCGCAGCTGCGCTCGTGGCGGTGCTGCTCACGTAGGTCCATTCTTGCTCGTGCTGTGCTGGTCGTGACGGCGACAGAGGATTCCTCAAGCTCTGGCAGTGGGCCGGTGGGCATGCGCTGGCACTCGCGAGCCAGTACTTCATGCGTCCACTCCGTCCCGGACGACTCGGCTCACGCTTGCATCGGGCGCGCCGGCTCGTTGACCGACGCGCCGTACGCACCAATCAGCGGGAAGGGATCGAGTCGAGCTTCGCCTTGGCGCGCGTGTTGGTGGGAAACGCGTCCACGAGGCCTGCGAGCACGGCGCGCGCGCTGTCCGCCTGCCCCAGCGCGAGATGCACATCGGCGAGCAACATGTCGTGCCGTGCCCGGACGCGGGCATCGGTCGGCGCAGGCGGTGCCGCCGCGAGCGCCGTGCGCGCCGCCGCCGGATCGCTGGCGTCCAGCAGCATCGACTCGGCGTGCAGGTATCGTATCGTCCTATCGTCCGGGAATCGCGCCGCCATCTCATTGATGAGACGCGCCGCGTCTTCCGGACGCTTGGCTCGGCGATCAGCCTGCGACTGCGCGTAGAGGCCAGCGAGGAGCAGACGCTTCACGTCCTCCGGATCTCCGGTGCGGAGGCCAGGTCCACCCGCGTACGAGTAGACGAGTTCACCGCCATGTTCCGCCGCCTCGTACAGCACGACGCTTCCGATCACGCCGAGCACTGCCGAGCCGGCCAGGGCGAGCTTGCCGAACCTTCGCGTCTTCGTCGTGGCGAACAGCCCGAGCGCGAGCAGTTCGATCGCGACGACACCGAGGAAGATGTTGCGCGAGCGTTCGCCGAGTTCCTCGTGATAGACAACGATCGGTCGTACTCCGGGGATGCGCTCGACGGGGCCGTGCGCGTCATCACCCGACTTCACCGCGGCGAGCGAAGCGACCGTGCCGAGTATGAGCAGCGTGGTTGCGGCGGGATTCGAGAACCGCATCCACGGCGTGAGGGAGATGATTCGCAGCGCGACGCCTACGAAGAGCAGGGCGATCACGAAGTGGACGACCTGCGGATGGAACTCGGCGATGTTCGGCATCAGAGTGGCCTCAGCCAGATGTTGCGGAATCGGACGGGATGTCCGTGGTCCTGCAGGGAGATCGGCAGCGCAGGTGCGTGTGCCTCGTACGGTGCCCGGCGGTTATTCGACGTCGGTCCGAGCAGCTCGACATCGTCATGGACGAGCACGCCGTTGTGCCGCACCGTCATGCGTGCGGGCTTGGTGAGTCTGCCCTGCTCGTCGAAATGCGGGCGACGGAACTCGATGTCGAACGTCTGCCATTCGCTGGGCGGCCGGCTGACATTCACGCGCGGCGGGAACTGGCCGTAGATCGCGGCGGCCTGCCCGTCGGCGTACGTGGCGCTCTGGTACGAGTCGAGCACTTGCACTTCGTAGATGCCCATGAGGAACACGCCGCTATTCCCGCGGTTCTGGTCTGTGCCGGCGGGAGGATTCGGGGACGCCCACTCGACATGCAGGAACAGGTCGCCGAATGAATCCACCGTCTGTATCCCGCCCGCGCGCGGTGCGACCTCCATCGATCCGTCGGGAAGCAGTGTCCACTGCGCCGGGCTTCCGTCGCGCCGTTGCCACTGGGTGAGGTTCGTGCCGTCGAAGAGGACGCGTGCGCCGGGCGGCGGCAGCACCGGCAGGGATTGCGGAGGCGGCGTCTCGACGGGCGCCGTGGGGCGCGAGCGTGAGTGCTGTGGCCAGCTCTCGGGCTCTTGCGCGGCCACCTGGCGGGACGGCGAAAGAAGGAGGAGCATTGAGAGCACGATCGGGATCATCGTGCCGCGCTTGGGAATGGGCATCGGACGAGGTTCGAGTTTTCCGGATCAGCGAGCGGGACCGCGGGAGATCCCGACTGATGATGTTACTGAATCAACGTGGACGATGGGTGCTTTGTTGGACGACCCGCGACGCCGGCAGACGAGCCCAGGACGGCCCCCGGACTGCACGCGGGCGCGCGGCGCGGCGTGCAGCGCCTCGCCATACGTCCACCACCCCGATTGAATTTCCTATCCCTCGGCTGAAACGGACCCTGAGGGTGGCGAGGCCTCTGGCGACTGTTCCGTCGAGCGTCCATCTTTACACGAGTCCTGATCTCTCTCCGATACAGAGGAGCCCCGCGATGTCGCTTCGGACGGTACTCGCAGTTGCGCTGGTGATCCTCGCCCCGGTAGAGGGTGCTGCGGCGCAGACCTTGCACATCCCCGATTCGCTCCCTCCCGGCGTGACTGCGGCGATGGTGCGCCACGGCCGCGAGATCTTCC
>JANOTV010000312.1:0-11901 GCA_031416495.1 Gemmatimonadota bacterium | reverse complement strand
AGCGCCAAGCGGCCGGCGCGCATCCGCGTGGTGCGCGGGCGCGCTCGAGTGGGAGTTTAGACGGTAGTTCCCCTGCCGAAGTCGGTACTTGTCCTCGCCACTCAGTTTCTCGCCGTCCGTTGGGCGCGGGTGGTCCCTCGGGTGGTCCCTCGGGCGCTCGCCTTACAAGCTATGCAACACCGCCATGCCCGCGGTCAGGGTCGAGCGCGCACAGCTACCGCGACAACACCACGATCGTCGCCAACGACGCCAATATCTGCGTCACCACCGCGAGACTCGCGAGCACGTTCGAGTTCTGCACGATCTCGCCCCGCTCGGGCACCACCACCGTCGCGCCCGGACGCGGCTTGGGGTCGAGCACAAAGATCCAAAGCGCCAGGCGACGACTCTCGATCTTGCCATTCGGTTGGATCACGTACGCGCGCCGCGATCGCGCCCGCTCCGTCGTGCCGCCGGCGGCGTCAAGATAGTAGCCCAGTCGTTTTCCGTTGGCATGCGATAGCGCCGTCGGCGCATTCACCGCACCGCGCACCTCGACCGTCTGCAGCAGCCTGGGCACGTACACCGAGTCACCGTGCTCGAGCAGCAGATCGTCGGACCGATCCCGCGCGCGCATCGCCTCGCGAAGATCGACACCGACGCGGATGCGCGTGAATACGCCGTCGAGGGACCGCGACGCCGCGAGCGAGTCGGCTGCACTGGGTGCGGCCATCGCAGCGACGCGACGGGACGAGATGCGCGCCTCGGCCGCCACGACGCGCTGGGCGCTCGCCGTATCCACCATCCGCGCGAAGTACGTCCCCACCGGATCGGCTTCGGTCGTGAGTCCGCCAGCGCGCCGAATCAGGCTGGAGAGCCGATCCGAGCGACTCTGTAGCGTGTACCGCCCCGGAAAGCGTACCTCACCGGTGAGCAGCACCGAGCGTGGCTCCCGCCAGGTCGGGTCGCGCAGGATGAGCACGTTGTCATACGGCAGGAGTGCGACGTCCGGCTCGCTCGCGGCGGACGCTGAGGTGACATCGAACCGATACGAGCTGTCGAGCCCCACGCGCACCGCGATCGCGGTCGCGCGCAGGTCGCCCTGCTCCGGGATCCGGGCGATCTCGGCCTCCCTTAGGTAGGCGTGCTCCTGCAGGCCACCCGCCATCAGAACGAGATCGCGCAGCGTCAGCCCGGCGCGCCAGGGAAAGCGACCGCTGTTTCGCACGGCGCCGCTGATCGCGACGTACTGCGGGGGACGGAACTCCGTCCGGCTGTAGACGACGATCTCGTCATCGTCCTCAAGGGCGAACGGCTCGACGGTCGCGCCGGTGGTGTCTCGCAACGCGGCGCGGAGCTGCACCCGGGTGCTGTCGGGCCGCAGCCGCGTGACGTGCACGGTGCCGAGGTACGCGTCTGGTTTCAGGCCACCCGCGCGCGAGAGAGCCTGCTCGAGCATGAGCCCCGGCGTGAAGCCCTGCGGTCCGGAAGACCAGACATGGCCTCCGACCACGATCCGGTTCCTCACACGATCGGCGATGCCGGGGACGCGGACGACGTCGCCGTCCTCAACCGCGAGCGGGGGAACGGTGCCATCGGTCGCGAGCGGTACCTCGACCACCGCGCGCGCACGGCCCGCGCTGCGGTCCGCGAATGGCACGACGCGCTCGACGAGCAGCCGCCGTCCGCCCGCCGTCGCGCGGAGGCCACCCGCCGCCCGGGTCAGGTCGGTGAGCGTCTCGCCGGACTTCAGCTCATACGTCGCGGGCCGCGTCACCGAGCCCAAGATCCGTGCCCGTGCGCCATGTACCGGCACGAACACAACGTCACCCTGCTGGAGACGCACATCTGCCGAAGCGTCGCCGCGGAGCAGGTAATCGTACACGTCCAACGTCGTCACCAGCGCCCCGCCACGACGGATCTCTATCCGACGGAGCGATCCGTCCTCGGTCGGGCCGCCGGCGGCGTAGAGAGCCGTGAGCGCGGTGCCCGCGCTCGTGACGCGATACGAGCCCGGTGACATCACGTCGCCGGTCACGAAGACCTGGTTCGACCGCAGCTTCGAGACGGAGACACTGAACCGCGTGGTCGCGCCCGCACCGCGGCGCACGCCGCTGTAGGCGCGCCCGAGCCGCGCGTAGAGCAGATTCTCGAACTCGGCGAGCGTGAGGTTCGCGACGCCGAGCTGCCCCACCTGGGGGATCACGACGAAGCCTTCGCGCGTGACGTCGAGGGTGTGGGCGAGTTCCACATCCCCCGTGAGGATCAGCACGAGCTGGTCGCCCGGTCCGAGGCGGTAGCCCGCGTCCACCGGCCCGTCGAGATTCGGGAGGAAGAGCGACGAGGCATCCCGAAACATCGAAAGACCGAAGATCACCAGTCCGGAATCCGCCTCGACCGTGCTCGCCGGCGTTGCTGTTGCCGCCCTTGGGCGGCTCGTGGCCATTGGCAGACCCGAGAGCTGCATCAACTCGTCGAGGTCCGTCTCATCCACCAAGCCCAGCGCACGCACCGCACTGAACACATCGCTGCTCGGTGTCGCGGCGCCCCCACCGGTGTCGCCCCCGAGATAAGAGTCGAGCAGCGCCTCGGGGTATCCTTCGGCTCGCAGCCGCGCGCGGATCTGATCAGGCGTGAGACCGGAACCGGCGATTCTGCTCTGCAGTTGCGAGGCCAGGTCGGGCCGCGTGCGAAGCATGGCCTCGGCCTGGGCAGCCGTGGGGCGGGCCTGCGCCGAGAGGCGGTCGCTGGGAACGAGCGCGAGGGCCGCGAGGCCGATCGTGATGAGTCGGGAGAAGCGCAAGACGAAGAGGGTGTTGAGAGATGTCAGAATCTAACCCGCGGGCTACCGAGCGACAATCGAAGCGACCCTGGACTGGGCCAACGGCGCGAATGAAAGACCGACGCTCCATAGACTGAGGTCGGTCGGCCTGTTGTTCGGCGAGGAACTCGCACCCTGGAACAGGTAGTTGTAGCGCCCTCCGGTCTGCAGCGACGCCGTGACGAGCATCCCGCGCACCGCCCGCGCCGCGGCAAAGCCGAGTTGCAGCGTGACGTCATGTCGGTCCAGGTACGGCTGCGCCTCGCGGTAAAGCGCGTCGTCGTTCCAGCGCGCGCGCTCGAGGAACGCCGCCGTTCGCCAGACCGAGCCGATTCGCTCGAGGCGGGCAAGCTGCCGCTGGCCGCCTGGTCCGAGCCCGGAGCCAAGTGGCTGCCCCTCGTGCGTCCATCCATGCGCCACCGCCGCGCTCGTGTAGAGGTCGTTCGGAACCCGGTCTGAGCGCTGCGCCGACTGGTCGAGGCGCATGAACTCGACCGTCGCGAACCAGGTCGCTGAGCGTTGCACCGCGAGACGCTGGCTGAGCCCGGTGCGGAAGGCGATGCCCTCGGTGGGCATGCGGAGGAACGCGCCGACGCCTTCGAAGGGCGTCTGCCGCACGACCTCGAGCCAGGCGGTAGAACCTGCCTTCGCGTGCCGCGCGACGAGGTCGGCACCGACGATCTCGATGATCGAGTCCGAGCGCGTGGAGACGAAGGGCAGCACTGCGGCCGAGGGCAGCGTCGCGCGGCGGCGGCCGTCCATCACCGTGCGCGAGAGACCCGCGTCGAGCACCAACTCTCCCCGGCGCGAGAACTCCGCCCGGGCGCCCGAGAGTCCACGGCGATCATTGCCGGCGTCGCCATCGAAGTACCGACTCTCGCGCACTGCGCCGGCGAACCATCGCAGGCGATAGACGCCCGATCGCGTCCGTCGCGCGACGAGGGCTTCCACGCGAGGCACTCCCGGCGCACTCGCCCCGAGCACGAGGCCCTCGCCGACCGTCGGTCCCCAGCGCGGTCGCGCGGTAGTGACGCCGAGCGCACCGGCGCGCCCGAGCCACTGCAGGCTGCTCTCGCCGGCCCGCAGCCGCGCGACGGAGCCCTGCCCGAAGCGCGATGGGAGATCGGCAGAGAATCCACCAGCGTAGAACGACGATGAGAAGGCGTCCCGCGCTGCGTCGGCCTGGCCGAGCAGCTGGTAGGCCGCGTTCTGTTGATAGCTGAGCTCCGGTGCCAGCCTGAACTGCAGCGGCCCGACTGCTCCCTCGACACCGGCGCGCAGATGCACGAATTGCCCGATGCCCGGGGCCGCGGTTCCGATCCCTCTCGGGTCAGGCGCACCACCGGTCGCGCGCGCGCGCAGTGAGAGGCCGATGAGAGCCGCGCGGCGTGGCGCGCAGGAAGCATTGCTTGGCGTGACGCCACTGTCGCTCCATTCGCCACCTCTGCTCCATTCGATACCGCCCGGCAGCCACTCGAGCGGCGAGGGCGGCGCGAGCGCGGGGCAGGCGCGCTGTGCGTCGAGGAGCGGCGCCGCGAGCGAGAGGCCAGCCGCCGCGGGGATGAACGCAGCCAGCAGGCGCGGGAGGTGGCGTGGAATAAGCACTGCGGCGAATATTCAGCAATGCAACGACCGGCAACAAGTGGTTTTCTGAGCCAATGCAGTGGAGTGATCCTCGCCGTCGCCGTCGTCGCCGCGCTCTGGTCAGCGTCCGCGCAGGCGCAGCCACGGGTGGGCAGCGAAGCCGAGCGATACCTGCGGGCGCTGTCGGTGCTCGCTCCGGAGGCGGGCGGCGGATGGTTGATCCGACCGCTCGGAGGGAGCGCGCGGCTGGCGGCGCTTCGCGCGATACCGGGACCATGGCGCATGCAGCCTGATGAGTCGGCGCAGCCCTGGGAGATCGGCCACCTGTTCGCGGAGGTCTCGCATAACGGAGCGCTGCCATTCGCGCCGGCCGATGGCCCCGCATGGGCAGGGCGGGGCGTGAATGCTCGCGTGAGCGCGACTGCCCGTGCTCGCCGCGGCGCGCTGCGCGTGCGCGTAGCACCACTGCTCTGGAGTGCGCAGAACGCGCCCTTCACCTTGGTGCCGACCACCGGGCCGTTCCCGTTCTCCGACGCAGCGCTGCCGCGCAGCATTGACCTTCCGCAGCGCCACGGCGATCGGTCGGTGACGCGACTCGACGCAGGCGAGAGTGAGATTGCGCTCGAGTGGACGCGCGCGCGGATCGCGCTCACCAACGCCGCCGTACACCTCGGGCCGGCGACCGACCACTCGCTCGTGATGCAGGGAGATGGCGGCGGATTCCCCCGCCTCGAGGTCGGCCTGCCGGACGTCGTGCGCACGCCCCTCGGCGTCTTCTCGGCGCAGGTCGCGTGGGGGAGGAATCCCCAGACCGCGTGGGCACCGGATCGGCGGCGCGGTGCGCTGTTCTCGTCGTACGTCGTCGGCACCTGGCGTCCTCGCCGGAGCGATCGCATCGAACTCGGGGTGACTCGCTTCTTTCATCGCGACTGGCAGAACGTGAGCGCGCGCGAGCTGTTCGTGCCGTTCGGGTCGATCCACACCTCGCGCCTGATCGGCGGTACGGTGCGGGCCGACAACCAGATGGGCTCGATCTTCGCGCGCCTGCGAGCGCCGGCGGCGGGGTTGGAGTTCTTCGGCGAGTACGGCAAGAACGACCGCTCGATTGACCCCCGTGACCAGGTCGTCGAGACGGAACACAACGCGGCGTGGTTGCTCGGCTTCCAGCGCGTATGGCGTGGTGCGGGCGAGCGCCTCTGGGTGCTCAACGTGACGGCTGTGACCGGGAGCATCTCGCCGATCACGACGTTTCGTGGCCAGGCGTTCTTTTATGAGCATTCGCAGTTGACGCAGGGGCACACGGTGCGCGGGCAACTGCTCGGAACACCGTTGCTGCAGCGGGAGGGCGGCGGCGAGCTGCGTCTCGATCGCTATGACGCGCGCGGCCGAGACGGGCTGGTGTTGCGGACGCGCGCACTGCCGAATGAACGCACCCTCGGCGTCAATCCGTCGCTCGTGCGGCAGGAATGGTCTGTCCTGCTGGAGCGCCTGCGGTGGACGTCGCGCGGCGCGGTGTCGGCGCGGGTAGGGGCGGTCGCGGACCTGGGATACTCACCGGTGACGGGCGATGCGTACAGCCTGCACACGGGACTCGGCTATGCGTGGGGGAAAGTGAAGACTGCGCAACGATAGCGGGATGACTCCAGTGGCCGGTCCCCGGCGGCCACTCTGGCTCGCGGGGCGCCGACTCAGATCGAAAGCGGCTGTTTTGCCCGGCAGGCGGTGTGATCGCGCGCGGACAGCTTGCCGGCGCGCCGCAACACGAACGACAGATCGAGGGTGAATAGCTTCCAGCGCACGACGGAGGCCGCTGGCAGCCCGGCCGCGTCGAGGTCCTGGATGGGCACGTCGTCTGGCCAGGCGGAGTGCGTGGACGTGGTAATCATTGCCAGCACCAGGTGGCGCGCTTGAGAATTGAACGCGGCCGAAGAGCACACAAGTGCCGGCCGTCGCTTGACCGCGTCCCGGTTGGTAAAGGGGAACGGCACGATCACGACGTCGCCGGGGCTAAAGGTAGGCATACGCCGATTCGTCGTCGTCGGAACTCCACTCGGAGGCGAGCGTCGCCTCGAGGGCTTGCAACTCACTCGCCGGTTCCGGCGCCTTTCGCAGCCGGACCGCCCCGTCGTGCGCAATCAGGAACTCGACACGGTCGCCGGATCCGAGATGGAGCGTCTCGCGCACCGCCTTGGGAATCGTGGCCTGGTATTTCGAGGTCAGCGCGGATATGGGCATGGAATTCCCCCGTAAGACGTATATGGTAATACGTAATACGGTAATGGAACTTGTGAAGCGTGTCAAGCCCGCCTGTCGCTGTGCTTCGATCTGCTCAGCCGGAAGGCCATGCCGCAGCGGCTTGCCTGGACCGCACAGGTTATCGAGTGGGGAGGTCACCCTCGCCCCCGATCACCCAGATCTTCGGCTGCGCCAGGGCACGGGTGATGAACGCATGCTTCTTGTGTACTCGTTGGGGGAAGAAGTGCATCTATTGCGTGTTTTCTTCCTTCTAGGTAATATTCATCGCGAAGATGTCTATTCTTCCCTTTATGGTACTTCTTGGAGTCTCCGCAATGAAGTCCACTCGACAGATCGTGCAGACACCGGAGGAGTTCGGCGCCGTGCTTCGTGCCGAACGGCGCGCGCGTAGCCTCACGCAGGCGCACGCCGCGGCCATCGCCGGGGTGGGGGCCCGCCTGTGGAACGAAACCGAATCTGGCAAGCGCAAGCAGCTCGGCCTGGAGACCGCCCTGCGGATGCTCCAGACGCTCGGCTTGGATCTCAGCGTCGAGTTGCGGACCCAGCGCGGGAGCGTGGCCCGATGATGACACCCCGTGCCACCAACCGCTACGACCCTTCGATGCCGAAGCTCGCCGTGGCACTCCGGGAGATGCCGACTGGCACAGTCGGGGAATCTGGCACGGATCTCTGGTTTGGGTATGATCCCGCGGTCGTACAGGTCGATGACGGTGACGTACTGAGCTCGCGCGCCATCTCCGTGCGAATGCCGGTAGTGGACGCCCCATACGGCCATGCGGCGACGCTGGTGTTCTTCGACAACTTGCTCCTCGAGTCGGACACGCGCGCCGAGCTCGCCCGGCTCGACCACCGTGACCCTTCGGACGTCGCCGGGTTGCTCGGTCGCGTGGGCGCGGAGTGCGCGGGCGCGGTGTCCATGTGGCCGCACGGGATGCCACCTGCGCGACCAGCGTACCGACCGCTGTCAGTCGCGGACGTTGAGGCACTCTTTGATGAACGGCATGGTGAACGCTTGTCGCAGGCAGTCCTCGAGAGCCAGCAAGTGATGAGTGGCGTGCAGCGAAAGCTGGTGCTTCGGCGACACCGTGACGCATGGTCCCTTCCGCTCCACGGGGCGAGCGGTACGCACGTCATCAAACGCTCCAGCGGACGCTACGACGGGCTCGTGGCCAATGAACTTGCGTGCCTTCGCCTGTTTGAGGCGCTGCAGCTTCCCGTGCCGGCCGCCGAGCCCATGGGCGGCGCGCCGCTTTGGCTGGACGGTACGAGGGAACCGCGACTGATTTCCATTGCCCGGTTCGACCGCGTCGAAGCAGACCTGCTGCCCACAGGCGCCGCCGACGCAGGCGCCGCCGACGCATGGCCGCCGATCACGCGCCTCCATCAGGAGGACCTGTGTCAGGTCACTGGGCGACGCCCGACCGCGAAGTACCAGGCGAACGGAGGGCCCACGTTGCGAGACCTCGCGACCGCGATTCGCCGGTACGCTGTGGCGCCGGAGACCGATCTGCAGAACGCCCTGACGGCGGCCATTGCCAACGTGTGCCTCGGCAACGGCGACGCGCACGGGAAGAACTTCGCATTGCTATCCACCTCCGATGGTCACCACCGGCTGGCGCCGTTCTACGACATCGTCTCGACCGATGTGTACCCGGCGCTAACGCCCACCTTCTCGATGACGTTCGGTCACGCCGAGCGCGCGACGGGGCTCAGTGAGCGCGACCTCGACCGCGTGGCGAGGGATTTCGGGGTGAGCGTGGCGTTGGTGCGCACGACGGTCGAGGCCGTCACGACGTCGCTCCGCCTCGCGTTGGACGACGTGCTCGATGGTGTCGAACGCGACGCAGGTGTGGAGAGCCCCGTGCTCCGCCGCCTGCAGGCGCTGGTGCGCTCGCGGACGGCGCAGGTGGAGGCGCTGCTTGTGCGGGGGTGAGCGCGTGCAGTTCGTTCCTCGTCACCCACACGCGCGTCGCGCGGCAGCGCGTTAGGCGTGCTCGAAAGCGTCCGCGAACTGGTCAAGTTCGGTGGGGGTCATGCCGAGGGTTGTCCCGGCCTCGCGCCACGTTGCCACGGCGCGCTCTACGGCGCCGACGATCTCGACCGCACGTGCAGCGGGCACCCCGAAGTACGGAGCCGCCGAGAGGAGCGCTTCGATGGTGGCAGCCGGGCCCGTGTCCTCCGCGATCCACGTTTTCAGCTCGCGCTGGCGCTCGGGAAACGGGTTCAGGTCGAACGCCGGCGCCAGGCGCCATTTGCCTGCCTCGACATGCAGGAACCCGTGGTTATGGAGGTGGTCGTCCACGTTGGTGATGAGGATGGAAAACGCGATCCGGCGGAACAGTTCGTTGATGTCCTGCTGCGCGTCCGCCCCGTGCGTGCGTAGCGCGTCCACGAGTTCCGCGTACGTGTGCTCGCCAGGCGCGCCACGCTCGACGCCCATGAGGGTCGCCGCAGACAGGTAGAAGAGGCGTGCGCCATCGGCCGAGCGATCGAATCGACGGATCACCGCGACAGGCAGGTCGTCACTCATCACGATGCGCGCCTGGGCCGCATTAATATTCGAGGCTTCTGCAAGACGTAGTGCGAGCACCTCACCCTTGGTGACCGCGCGGGTGTCGTGTACACTCGGGAACTTGCCGATGGCGAGCCAACCATCATCGTCCACGACGTTGCACTTCGGACGCAACCCGCCCAACGAGGTACCACGTCCGCGGAGGTACGCGAGATCTGCGGCGGTCTCCTCGCGCAGTTCCACCGCGCGGGTCGCTGCGAGCAGGTCGGAAAGCTCGAGCAACGGAGGCGTAGTCCGGCGGCCGTCGTCCTCTGAGGGGCGCCAGAAGACGCCCGCTTCGTCCTGAAAGCGGAGGGCACCGACGCGGCAGAAGTCATCCACCGCCAACAGCAAGTCGAGCGCGCCTTCGAGCGGAGGGAGCGGCTCGCCGGCGGCGCGGGCTGCGGCGCGGCGCTTGGCGTGGTCGCGCCGAATGACGGTCGTGCCCCAGCCGTCGGGCTCGGTATCGGCGATGGCGGGGTGAAAGAGGGAACCATCACGCACGGCTTTGTGGAACTGTGCTCCGCGCACGAGCGGCAGCGTCGGGTCGAGCGCGAACGCCGCCGGCGTCGCGAGCCACGCATCGTCGTACTCGAAGATCGCGCTTTCGCGCGCCCCGTCGCGATCGTAGTGCAGGCGCCCCACGAGAGTCGGGTGCGCGCCAAGATGGACGCCGATGCTGCGTTTCATAGCGCCGTGGGGATTTTCCGCGCGCGTACGCGCTTAGGAAGGCGCGCCGCCTCGAGAACGAGCGCCTGGTCGTCGCTGCCGGGATCCACCAAGTCAGTGAACGGCGTCCCGAGCCCGAGGACAAACAACGCCATCGCATAGGCCGCAATCCCGACCGTCGGGTCGCCGAGTTCGATGCGTGCGTATGTAGAGGGCGCAACCCCGATTCGCTCGGCCATCATCGTTTGGGCCAGCCGACGTTTTCGGCGCGCAACCGAGATATCGCGGCCCAACTTGACAAGGGACCGGCGAACCGGCTGGGGCAGGCGCAGGTGGACGTTGGATCGCATAAGCATTTATGGATAAGGGCCAGTGGATCATAAGCACCTATATATTAGCGACTATGACTGTATAACGCAATACGCCAAGAGAGGTGGCGAAGCCGATCATCAGCGACAGCAGTTCCGGCAACGCCCGCATTCCCACCACCCAGGCGTTGGAGCTATCCAGGCCGTTGGCTGAGCTCGATCAGCGACTCACCTGCTGCGAGCAGCGCTGCAACGCGAGGCCACATGTCGGTCAGGAGTGCACGGAGGTACTCGTTCGTGGTATTGCCGCATGTCAGCCAGATGATCTGCGGCGGCGCTCCGAGTCGCTCGACGAGCGCAACGAAGTCGCTGTCTTTTGTCATGACGACGGCGCCTGCAGCGCGTGCCGCAGCGAAAATCGCCGAGTCCTCGGCGTCGCGAAGGCCGAGCGCGCGAACTGGCACGGCGACCACGCTGAACTCCTGAGCCAACCACGGAGCCAGCGACGGCGAAAGCTGCGCGTCGATCCAGACGAGCACAGGTCCTCGATATCCCTACGCGGCGAGGATCGGGTGGTCGAGCCGCCGGCTGGCAAAGCGGAGGCACGCGGCCACGTCGTCGCTCTCGAGGTCCGGCAGCTCCGCGACGACCTGCGCGGCGCTCATTCCGTTCGCGAGCAGATCGAGCACATCAACCACTCGGATCCGCATGCCGCGCACGCACGGCCGCCCGCCACACTGCTCCGGGTTCACAGTGATGCGTTCCATCAACTCCACGGTCTGGCCCATGGGCAGTGCCTCGCGGTCAGGGGACCGTCAAAATGTAGCACCGAACGACGGATACGATCAGTTCGTCATCCGCAATTTCGTACAGGATCCGGTAGTTCCCCTGCCGAAGTCGGTACTTGTCCTCGCCACTCAGTTTCTCGCAGCCCGTTGGGCGCGGGTTGCCGGCAAGCGTCCAAATCTTCTCGACGATGCGCTGTCGATCCCGCGTCGGAACGTCCTGAAGCTCCTTCGCCGCCGACTTCGTGATGAGGACGTTATAGCTTGCCACGCCGCTTCAGATCGCGCACGACCGTTTCGAAGGCCAATCGGGGCTCCTTTACCCGGGCGCGGAATGCGGCCAAGTCATCGGCATCCTCGGCCAGGCTGTGCCGCACGGCGGCACTGACCAGCTCAGACATACTCGATTCCGCCTTACAACCTATGCAACACCGCCATGCCCGCGCGACCCGCGCTCTCCTGCTGGAGCGCCTGCGGTGGACGTCGCGCGGATCGGGGCGGTCGCAGACCTGGGATACTCACCAGTGACGGGCGATGCGTCTGTAAAGTGGGCGCGGAGGGGCTCGAACCCCCGACCTCTGCTGTGTGAAAGCAGCGCTCTAACCAGCTGAGCTACGCGCCCGGTCACCAATGATAATCGGGCGGTGAGGCAGATTGCACTCCTCACATCTCCCACCTCACTTCTCCCATCTGCCACTCATGGGCCTAGCAGGATTCGAACCTGCGCACTTCGGATTATGAGTCCGCCGCTCTAACCGCTGAGCTATGGGCCCCGACACGCTCCGAAGTCTGACGTTTCGCGTCCCGCGCGGCAACGCCAGAGTTACCTTCCCCTCGAATGACGACCCCCGAACCACGCGTCGCCCTCGTCGCCGACTGGCTCTGTCAGTTCGGGGGCGCGGAATCCGTGATCGTCGAGATGGCAGCCGCCTTCCCCGGGGCGCCGAT
>JANOTV010000311.1:0-24380 GCA_031416495.1 Gemmatimonadota bacterium | reverse complement strand
CCGAGCGCATACGCCTCGCCAACGCGCTCCTCGAAGCGGCGCTGCAGGAGCATCGAGTGCAGCAGCTCGCGGCGGAGCTTCGGGTCGCCGGGCAATGTGCCGCGGGTGTCGATCTTCTTTCTGGTGGCCATCTGAGAGGTGGAAGGTGGAAGGTGGAAGGAACGGCGATGCGACCGCGCTCGACCTCCCATTCTACTCTGCTTACCTGGCTGCTCCGGCGGCCTGCACCTGCTCCCATGCGTGGTAGGACGAGCGCACGAGGGGGCCGGACTCCACATGCTTGAATCCCATCGTCATGCCCTCGACGCGGAACATCGCGAACTCGTCGGGCGTGACGTAGCGGTCGAGCGCGATGTGATCGGCCGACGGCTTGAGGTACTGGCCGATGGTGAGGATGTCGACGTCGACCTCGCGCAGCTCGCGCATGGTCTTGAGGACTTCCTCGTTGGTCTCGCCCATGCCGAGGATGATGCCGCTCTTGGTCGGGATGTCGGGTGCGATGCGCTTGCTCACGCGGAAGATCTCGAGCACGCGCTCGTAGCGGCCGCCGGGACGCGCCTTCTTGTAGAGGCGCGGGACGGTCTCGGTGTTGTGGTTGTAGATCTCGGGGTGCGCCTCGAGCACGGCGCGGATGGAGTCCACGTTGCCCTGGAAATCCGGGACGAGGACTTCGACGGAACAGCCCGGCACGGCCTCGTGCACGAGGCGGATGGTCTCCGCGAACGCCCATGCCCCGAAGTCGGGGAGGTCGTCGCGGTCCACGCTCGTGATGACGAGGTGCTGGAGGTTCATCTTGCGCGCCGCTTCGGCGACGCGCGCCGGCTCGGCGTGGTCGAACTTGGGCGGTCGGCCGTGCGCGACGGCGCAGTAGGAGCAGTTGCGGGTGCAGACGTCGCCGAGGATCATGAAGGTCGCGGTGCCGTGTTCCCAGCACTCGCCGACATTCGGGCAATGCGCTTCTTCGCAGACCGTATGAAGGTCCAGCTCGCGCATCATCTGCTTGAGGTGGAGGTAGTTCTTGCCACCGGGCGCCTTGACCTTCAGCCAGGACGGCTTGCGCTCGGGGAGGGGCTCGGCGCGATGCCGGCCCATGATCTGGTAAAGGACCTCGCCCATCGTTGGACGATCCGCGTAGAGGGAAGGACCGGTCGGGACCGATCCGGGCAAAGGCGCGTGGATTGCGCTGGAATATATTGGCGGTGGTGGGGGGGAGAAGGGACAGTAACCGCCTAAAACGTGCTGAGACGGTTACTTATTTCCCTTGGGAAACCACCACAGCCAGCGGCCAGAAACCATTGTCGCCCGGGGTGCGTAATGGAGCCGTACCCTCCTCACGGACCACCACATGCTCCGCACGATCTTCACAATCGGCATCCTCGCGTTCGTCGGCCTCTTCGTCCTGAAGGTCTTCTTCGGGATCCTGGGCGGCCTGTTCGGCCTGTTCTTCGGCCTGCTCATGATGATGATCCCCATCCTGATCTTCGGGGCGATCGTCTATTTTCTGCTGCGTGTGTTCGCGCCGGAGACCGCGCGTAACGTGCGCAACATGTTCGGTGGCGAAAGCCCGAAGTAACGCGAGAGCTCGAAGTCAAAAAACTTCAGCGCTTATCCAGCGCCTCAGCCACGGCCCATCCCAGCAGCGGGATCATCAGTTCGTGGTGGCCCGTGACCTCGAACCCCTCGCCCCCCGCCAGCACGGGACGCTGCACGACGTTCACGCGCGGCCGGTAGTGCCGCTGCATGTCGAAATCGGCCGTCGTGAAATCGATCGGCTTGCCGCCGTTCACATTGCGCGCGACGGTGAGCGCCTTGAGGAAGACCTCGGGCATGATCACGGCGCTGCCCAGGTTCAACACCACGCCACCCTGATGGAGGTCCTCGCACGACGCCGCGAGTCGGCGGAAGTCGCGATGACTCGTGTCGCCGATCGCGGCGCCGTCGGCCGCCGGGTGTTGGTGGATGATCTCCGCGCCCAGCGCCGCGTGCACCGTCACGGGGATCCACTGACGATGCGCGGCCAGGACGATCGACAGCTCAGGATGGACCAGCCCCGGCTGCGCCTCGAGCGCGCGGGCGACGGACTCACCCATGCCCCACCCATGCGTCGCGCCGGTCGTGAACGCCTCATTGAGGCCGCGACCCGTCTCCTCCGCCATCCCGAACGTGCCGTCCTTGAGGCCGGCCGCGACATCTTCCGAGGTGCCGCCGAACCGGGCGATCTCATAGTCGTGGATGGCCGCCGAACCGTTCATCGCCAGGTGCGTGATGACGCCACGCTTCATGAGGTCGATGAGTACCGGCGCAATGCCGGTCTTCACGACGTGCCCGCCGAGCATCACGATCACGCCGCGCTTGCGCGTGGCCGCGCGCACGACCGCATCGACGACCTTGCGGAAGTCCTGCGCCTTGAGGACGTCGGGCAGTGCGCGAATGAAGGCGCCGAAGGATCTGTCGTCCGTCGGCGCCTTGGCGAAATCTTCGGCGCGCACCTTGTTCGGCCGACGCGCGATCGGGATGGTCTTCACGCGCGAGAGGTCGATCTCGCGCGGCGCCCGCCGTTCCTTGCTCATGGGGCGTCCGGCAGCGAGTCGGGCGCCGTGGTGCCGGAGGGCTCCTGCAAGCGATAGGAGCGCAGGTAGAGGTTGAGCGACCCGAATGAAAGACGCGTCTTCATCTGCAGCATCATGCGCTTCTCGTCGTCAGAGAGCCAGATCTCGGCTTGCCCACCCTCGGAGAAGATACCGGAAGTCTTGATGATCGGCTGGATGACGATCGCATCGAATGCCCCGGCTGGGACGCGCACGCGCTCCTTGCGCAGCACCCTGATACGCACGGGATTGCGGTCGGGCTTGAAGTAGCGATTGAATTCGTACGTCTGGCCGACTTCGAGATCCACCGTGCGGATGAAGAAGAGGAACGAGCCGTCGTCGAGCGGGTTGCACACCGACGGCATCACCCGGTTGCCCTTCGTGACTTCCTCATAGACGGCGCGATCCGGGAAGATCTCATAACGGCGCTGGCGTTCCCTCGACCCCTGGTCGGTGTCCTGCACGTAGCGCAGGGAGTTGAGGTTGTAGATGTCCATCCAGCTCTCGTAGACGTCGTTCACCCTGTAGAAGAAGGTGCCGCCCCGGATGCTGAATCGCACATGCCACGCAGGATTGCCGCGGATGGTATCGAGCGCCGCGACCCTCATCTCCCCCTTCCCGACGCGCAGCGCGCCGAACTTCACGTCGTAGACGAGCGTCTCGCCGACCTCGAAGGGCACGGGCGCGGGAGTGCGCTGACCGTCCGCCCGCAGCGCCATGGCACCGGAAAGAACGGTCACGGACAATGCGCGCGTGATGACGCCGATCACGTCGCGGATTGATATCGTGATGAGCGGCCTCGGTCGACCCAACCCGTGCGAAGGAGTCCCCAGGCATCGGGCCAGGGGTCGCGACGCGAATCGCGTTGCCGCACATCGAAGCGGGACGGCAGCTCGACGGTCTCCACGCGGCGCGCCAGTGCCGCGGCATCGCGCAGGATCTCGAGATTCGCCTGCCAGGGTGAGTCGGCCTGCGTGATCGGGAGGTCGCCCGCCATGCGAAGCATGTCACGGATGACCGTGATGCGGAGCAGCCGGAAGCTGCCGAACGGATCCTTCACCCCCGGCACCGTCACCGCCGCGCGGATCGGCCACAGGCGAGGCAGCCACCCCGCCAGGCGGTGCAGCTTGGCCACGGACTTCGGCGCATCCGCGGGCAACGTGCGCTCCGCGACCACGACGTCGGCACCACCCTCGAAGCGCTTCACGAGTTCCGGGATGCCTTCTGGCTGGTCGGTGAAATCGGCTTGCAGCAGGACGACGGCGTCGCGGCGCGGGTACTTCGTGCGGCGAGACGCCTCGCGCAGCAGGGCATCCACCGCGCGCGCATAACCGACGCGCGCCGGCCCGCCGATGATCGTCAGCGGCAGCGCGCGCGTGTACGGCTCGAGCAGGTCGCGCGTGGAGTCGTTGCTCGCGTCATCGTATACGAGGATCTCGTATTCGCGCGCGTACTCCTGGAACACCTTGCGGATGCGCCAGAGAAGGACGCCGACGGTGGGAGCCTCGTCGAAGGTCGGGATGCAGATATAGATCACTGTCGTAAGGTAGAAGGGCGCAGGGCAGCGTACTACCTCTCCTGTTACGTCAGACCATCGAACGTTTCAGGAGGTCACGGTATACGGCGGTGACGCCGTCCACGAACCGGGCGGCTCCGAACCGGTCCGCGCCATTGCGACCGCCCTCGACCAGGCGTGCGCGGTACTCGGGCTGGCAGGCCAGCTCGGACAGCGCCCTGGCGAAGGCGCCGGTGTCCCCGGCCGGTATCAGGAGGCCATTCGTCCCCGCGTCGATGATCTCGCTGACGCTGCCGCCGCCGAACGCGATGCAGGGCACGCCGAGCGCCATCGCGTCGATCACCGCGGTGCCGAGTCCCTCGGTCGTCCCCGAGTGCAGCATGAGATCGAGGCCCGCGATCGCACGATGGATGTCGTGCACGTAGCCGGCCCGGAAGGCGGCGACGCCTCCAATGCTGGTCTGACCGCTACCGCGGCCTCCCAGCACCACAAAGCGGACCTTGAGGCGCGTGGCTTCCGGCAGGGCGGCGGCGATGGCTTCGACGGTCGGCAATCCGCGCGGCGATGCGAATTCCCCGATCACGCCGCCAATGATGGCATCGGCCGACCAGCCACACTCGGTGCGCCAATCCCGTTTCGTCACATCCTCCGGTCGCGACACGCCGGGATACACGAGGGCGACCCGCGATGCGGCCACTCCATCATCGGCCAGCGCCTCGCACACCTTGCCCGAAATGGCGATGAAGCTCGACCTGCGCTCGAACCGGAGGAGCCCGCGCGGTGCGACGGGCGTGCGCCGCGTGACCACGAGCGGGATCCGGCTCGCACGGCCGACGAGCGCGGACATCGCCAATGCATGCCCGCGCGCATCGTGCGCATGCACGATCGCGGGCTTCCACGTTGCGATGAGCCGCCGCAGCCGTCGCACGGCAAGGACGTCGAGCTGGCTGCGCATCGGGATGGCGACGACGGCGATGCCCGCGGACCTCAACTGCAGGTGCAGCGCCGAGCGCGGCGTGACCACAACCAGTGGCTCGTCCCCGCGCGCACGGAGTCCCGCTGCAAGCAGGTGCACCTGACGCTGGCCGCCGCGCCATTCACGACCGGTATCAACGTGCAGAACGCGCATGATGGTGTCCGAGGGAACTGACGATGGTTCGGTGGTGTCGTCGCATTGGGTCGCCACTGAATCATAAGCGTCTGATGCGGATTGCCGTGCGCGATGTGAGCGGAGTAAGCTACAGCAGCCACTACGCCCACTTCCGGAGTTCCCGTGTTCGAATCGCTGCGTGCCACTCTCTCTGACCTGCTCGGCGGCCGCGTGGCGCCCGCCGACCGGCGGGCCGTCATCACGGAGATGAAGCGCGCGCTCGCCCATGCGAAGCTCGGCGTCGAGGACCTGCGCGAGGGAGTGGAGATCACGCGTCGCAGGCTTGTCACCGAAGGCGAGTCGCTCGCGACGGCCACACGGCGACGCGCGCTCGCCGAGGGCATCAACGACACCGAGACGGCAGCCCTCGCGACGAAGTACGAGAGCCAGCATGCGGAGCGCATCGCCGTGCTCGAGCGGAAGCTCGAGGCGCAGGAAGCCGAATGCGGGCTCGCCGAGCGCGACTTTGACGCGATGCTCGGGCAGCTCAAGCAGGCGTCGGTCGGCGTGGGCGAAGGGAGACCGCTCGGTAGCACCGGTCCCTCGGACGAGGATCTGGGCCTGCGCGACGACCGTCCGCTCCAGCAGGAACTCGACGGCCTCGCGAGAGCCCGTCACAGGGCAGATCGCGAGGCCGGGGCCGACGCTGCGCTCGAAGCGCTGAAACGTCGGATGGGGCGCGAATAGCGCCCCTTTCGATGCGGCCTACCTCACGCCGTTCATCATGCGGCGGATGGGCACGATCATGAGTCCGAGCACGGCCGCCGCGCCGAGGAGCGCGAGCGTCGTCGCCGTGAAGAGGGCAGGCGTCTGCGCGAGGTTGTTCGGATCCACATTGCCACCGACGAGTCCCGCGATGAGGTTGCCGACGGCGCTCGCGAGGAACCAGATGCCCATCATCTGCCCGACGTACTTCCGCGGCGAGAGCTTCGTCATCGACGAGAGGCCCACCGGGCTCAGCGAGAGCTCGCCGAGCGTCTGGAAGAAGTAGCTGGCCACGAGCCACCAGGGCGAGACGAGCAACGTGCCGCCGCTCGCGACGACATTGTTCGCGGCGAAGATCATGATGAAGAAGCCGACCGCGGCGAGGAGCAGGCCGAGGGCGAACTTCGTCGGGCTCGAGAGGTCGAAGCCGCGCTTGGCGAGACCCACCCAGAGCAGCGCGAAGAGCGGTGCGCAGAGGATGATGAAGAACGAGTTCACCGACTGGAACCAGGTCGCGGGGACCTCGAAGCCGCCGATGGTGCGGTCGGTGAAGTCCCTCGCGAACAGGTTGAGCGAGGTGGGCGCCTGTTCGAATGCCGCCCAGAAGATCGCGGCGAAGATGAACAGGACGACGATCACAGCAACGCGCTTCTTCTCGTCCTTGTTGAGTCCACCGGCGATGAACACGTAGAGGAAGAATCCGAACGCGAGGCCGACGAGCACGAAGGTCATCGAACGGCCGATCGCTTGCGCATCGAGCGTCATCGCGCCGGACCACGCCAGTGCGAACACCAAGGCAAGCGCACCGAGTCCGATGGAGAGCGCGATCTTGACCGTGCGTTCCTGGCCGGCCTGCACCTTCGGATCGGGGTGCTTCACGATGTCCTGTCCGATGGGACCGAGCGTCGTTCGCGCCCTCAGCCAGAAGACGATGAGGCCGAGGAACATGCCGACGCCGGCCGCGCCGAATCCATAGTGCCAGCCGACCGCCTCGCCGAGGAATCCGGTGACGAGCTGGCCAGCGAAGGCGCCGATGTTGATGCCCATGTAGAAGAGCGAGAAACCTGCGTCGCGCCGCGCGCCGCCCTCCGGATACAGGTCCCCGACGATCGCCGAGATGTTCGGCTTCAGCAGGCCTGTGCCGAGCACGATGAACGTGAGGCCGAGGAAGAAGAAGGTCTTTCCGAATGTCTCGCCGGCGAACCCTGAGAGGCCGATGCAGAGATGGCCGAGCGTGATGAGGAGGGCGCCGATCATGATTGCGCGCTGAAGTCCGAGCCACCGGTCGGCGACCCAACCGCCCGGCAACGAGGCGACGTACACCGATGCGGCGTAGATGCCGACGATGGCCGAGGCCTGGGAGCGGTCGAAGCCGAAGCCGCCGTCCATCAACGCGGCCGACATGAACAGGATGAGGAGCGGCCGCAGGCCGTAGTAGGAGAAGCGCTCCCACATCTCGGTGAAGAACAGCGTCGCGAGTCCGCGCGGGTGACCGAAGAACCGCTTGTCGGTCACAAAGGGCGTGGTGTCCAGGGTCATGATGTGCGGAGAGGAGGGAAGTGGGTATCGACCGTGGATTCTCGCACGAAAGCCACAGCGGCGTAAGCGGTCAGGAGCGATTGGCCGTATACTTTCGCAGTCTAATGCGTCATTCCGTGACACGAACGAAGCTATCCACGTCTTCAACGCGACCCTCGGTGAGTCTTCCCAAGACCCTGCGGCAGGTCCCGCTCTTCTCGAAGCTCCGGGACAGCGATCTCGAGGTGCTCGCGCCGCTCCTCACGCAGCGCGACTACCCGAAGAACCGAGTCATCCGTTTCGCGCACGATCCCTGCGACGCGTTCTGTGTGGTACTGCGCGGGCAGGTGAAGGTGATGCTCATCGCGGAGGATGGTCGCGAGGTGGTACTCTCGCTCGTGCGCGAGGGCGACTTCTTCGGCGAGATGGCGCTGCTCGATGACGAGCCCTATGCGGCCAGCGTGATCGCGATGGACGACACCACGCTGCTTGTGCTGCGCCGCGACGATTTCCGCCGCTCGATCCGCAACCTCCCCGAGATGTCGTTCGGCCTGCTGCGCGCGCTCTGCGCGCGGCTGCTCGAGGCGGACAACAAGATCGGCGGCCTGATGCTGCTGGACGTGACTGGCCGCGTGGCGCATCTCCTGCTCGAACTGAGCGCGCGCGAGGACGGCTACGAGATCAGCGATCTTCCGACGCACCAAGTGATCGCGCAGATGGTCGGCTCGACACGCGAGACCGTTTCACGCACGATCAGTGCGATGACGGCCAAACAGCTCATCGTCGGCACTCCGAGGGGCGTGCGCATATTGAACCACGAGGCGCTCGAGAGCGCCTCGGGTCACATGCTGCGCCGTCGGCTCAAGACTCCGTATACGGGCGATCGGGCGGACACGGCACGGAACGACGGATCCATGGGGAGCTAGCAGGACCACTCCGCGCTGTCGCGGTGCGACCGGCGCGCCATGGTCACGGGACTGCCGCTACTACACCTGCTTCCAGCAGGCGGCGACATGGCCGTCCCCGTTGCTGGCGGTCAGTGGTGGTCGCGCACCGACGCACTCCGCATCCTTGGATGGCTGCTGGCACCTTGGATAAAATGCACACCCCGCGACTGGCTCGAACGAAGACGGCAGCTCGCCGGTGAGCACGATGCGCCGTGCGCTCGTAGCGGGGTCCCCGGTGGGCACCGCCGAGAGGAGCGCCTGCGTGTACGGCATCCGCGCATGCGCGAGCAGATGCGCGCTCGTGCCCAGCTCGACGATGCGGCCGAGGTACATCACCGCGATCCGCGAGGCGATGCGGCCGACCGCGGCGAGGTCGTGCGAGATGAAGAGCAGGGAGAGGCCGCGCTCGCGACGGAGCCGGTCCAGCAGGTCGAGCAGCATCGCGCGCACCGGCGCATCGACCGAGGCGACCGGCTCATCGCAGATGAGCAGGTCGGGGCCCGTGGAGAGCGCGCGCGCGATCGAGGCGCGCTGGCGCTCACCCGCCGAGAGTTCGCGAGGATACGCCGCGGCGGCGCGCGCGGGAAGTCCCATCTCATCCAGCAGTGCGAGTGCGCGGACCCGCGCCTCGTGCCCGCGCGCGATGCCGTGCACCTCCATCCCCTCGGTGACCGCATCGATGATCGTCATCTGCGGCGTGAGCGAGGCGCCGGCGTCCTGGGGCACGAGCTGGATGCGCCTGCGCATGCGCCTCAGCGACTCGCCGCGTAGCGCAAGCAGGTCCTCGCCATCGAACCGCACGGCGCCGCCATGCACGGGAACTAGTCGGAGGATGGCGTGCGCGAGCGACGACTTGCCGCAGCCGGACTCACCCACGAGACCGAGCGCCTCACCGCGCGCGATCCTCAGTGACACCGATTCCACGGCGTGCAGTGCTCCCCGGCGATCAAGAGGGCGCCTGAGCGGATACCGCACGGTGAGGTCCGAGATGTCGAGGAGCGGCGTGCCCTCGCCGGTGCGCTCGACCGGCGTTCCCACGCCGCGCAACAGACGAGCGCCCGCAAGACGCCGGGTCGCCGACGCGCGCGGCTGCTCGATCACCTCGCGCGCCGGACCCTGCTCCACGATGCGGCCTTCATCCATCACGATGAGCCGGTCACAGCGCTCGCCGACGACATCGAGGTCGTGGGAGATCAGGATGAGTGCGCTCCCCGATTCGCGGCGCATCGAGTCGATGAGGTCCAGCACCTGCGCCTGCACGGTCGGGTCGAGCGCCGTCGTCGGTTCGTCGGCGATGAGCAGATCCGGCGCGAGGAGCAGCGCCGAGGCGACGAGCAGGCGCTGCCGCATGCCACCGGAGAACTCATGCGGAAACATCGAGGCGGCCCGGCGCGCGTTGGCGATGCCGACGCGGTCCAGCATCGCGACCGCGCGCTCGTGTGCCTCGCGGCCATGCGCGATGCGATGCACGATGAGCGACTCCATCAGGTGATCGCCGGCGCTCATCGAGGGATTGAGCGCCTGCATCGGTTCCTGGAAGATCATCGCGATGCGACGGCCGCGCAGGGCGCGCATCTCGGGCTCGCGCAGCGCGAGCAGGTCGATGCCATCGAGCGAGACGTCGGCACCGGCCACCCGAAGGATCCCGTCGGGCAGGAGCCGCATGAGCGCGAGCCCGAGAGTGCTCTTGCCTGCGCCCGAACTTCCCACAAGGCCGATGCTGCCGCCCCGCTCGAGAGTGAACGAGATGCCATCGAGCAGCCTGCGCTCGCCGTCGCCAGCACCGGTGGTGACGGCGAGTCCCTTCACCCGAAGCGTCGGCTCGCTCACCTGCGGCGTCGCCGCGCGGCGGCGAGGCGCTCGGCGGCGAAATTCGCGGCGAGCACCGTGAGGACGATCGCGAGCGTCGGAAAGAGCACCATCCACCAGTGACGCATCACGCGGCCGTCGGCGCCGGTGATGATATTGCCCCAGCTCGCTTCGGGCGGACGTACGCCGAGGCCGAGGAACGAGAGCGCGGCCTCGAGTGGGATCGCTGCCGCGAAGGCGATGGTGCCTGCCGCGGCGAGTGTCGGGAGGAGGCCCGGCAGCAGATGCCGGTGGAGCAGCCGCAGTCGCGGCACGCCGAGCACACGCGCGCCGCGCAGGTGCTCCGTCGCGAGCAGTCGTCGCGTCTCCTGGCGCACGAGGCGCGCGGTGAGCATCCAGCCCGTCGCGCCGATCAGCAACGCGAACATCGGCGCGGTGAGCGGGCCGCTCGCCGCGACGAGCAGCAGCACGAGGATGCGCGGGAACGCGAGCGCGGCATCGGTCAGGCGCATGAGCACGGTGTCCACGATGCCGCCGATGAGCGCGGCGGTCGCGCCGATGAGCGTGCCGAGCGAGAGTGCGACCGCGACGGCGACCGCCGCGATGCCGAGCGAGAGTCGCGCGCCATGCAGCACGCGGCTCAGCACATCGCGCGAGAACGTGTCGGTGCCGAACGGATGCGCCATGCTCGGCGGCAGCGCGGCGAGCCGCTCGGCGTCGAGCTGGAGATACGGCGCATACGGCGCGAACCAGGGACCGGCGATCGCCAGGACGAGCACGGCGACGAACAGCAGCGCCGCCGGCGCGGTGCCGTCGAGCGCGTTGCGCATGACCTGGCGCATCTCCGGTGGCATCATCGTGCGCGCCGCACGCGCGGATCCGCCCAGACGAGCGCGAGGTCGGCCAACAGCGTGCCTGCCACGACGTACAGACTCGTCAGGATGACGCACCCCACGACGAGGTGATAGTCGCGGGTGAGCACGGCATCGACGACTGTGAGTCCCATGCCCGGCCAGGCAAAGATCTTCTCGACGAGCACCGAGCCGCCCGCCACCGACGGCAGCAGCACGCCCGAGAGCGTGAGCACCGGCACGAGCGCGTTGCGCAGGGCGTGGCGCAGGAACACGCGGCCTTCCGGTGCACCCTTGGCGCGCGCCGCGCGCACGAACTCGGCGTCGCGCACGGCGAGCATCGCGGCGCGCTGGTGCCGCGCGATCACCGCGGTGATGATGACGCCAAGAGTGAGCGCAGGCAGCGCGAGGTGATGCAGCAGGTCCAGGAACCCCGCCGCGCCGCCCGGTCCGAACTCCTCCCGCATGCCACTCACCGGAAAGTACCCCAGCGCGAGTGCGGGTCCGAGCATCAGCAGGAGTGCGAGCACGAACTCGGGCACCGAAAGGATCAGCAGCCCCATCTGATCGGTGACGCGGGCGCTGAACGCATCGGGGCGCCAACCCTGCCACGCGCCGAGCGCGACTCCTGCGATGAGTCCGGCGAGGAATGCCGTGCCCGTGAGCAGGAGGGTGTTCGGCAACGCTCTCGCGAGCACCGTGCTCACCGGGGCCGAGCGTGACACCGACCAGCCGAGCTCACCGCGCGCGGCGTTGAGGACGAAGCGGCCGTACTGCACCGCGACGGGTGCGTCGAACCCATAGCTCTCCATGACCTTCTCGCGGACATCCGGCGGAAGCTGTTCATCCTCGAACACGGCGATGAACGGATCGCCCGGTGCGAGGCGCACGAGGATGAACGCCGCGGTGACGACAAGCGCGACGACGAGCGCGGCGTGCGCGACGCGGGTGAGAAGGACGCGCAGCATCCGCTACGCCCCTCAGGGCGTCGCGGGGCGCGCGTCGCGCGGCAAGCGCTGCTCCGGGTCCACCGACCAGTCCGACAGCGTCGTCCACCACGCGTCCGAGCGCCAGCGCGGGATGTTGAACCGCTTGTGGATCGCAGCGGCGTTACGCACTTCGTAGAGCCAGATGGCTGGCGCATCATCGACGATGATCTGGTAGGCGCGCCGCATGTGCGTCCGCCGGTCCGCGGGATCGATGGCGCCGAGTCCCGTCTCGACCGCGGCGTCGAACTCGGGGTTCGCGTACGAGCCGACGTTCTGTCGCGCGCCGCGAGAGATCGCGGGACTTCCCCACGTGCCGCGGATGCCGCTCGGGCTCGGCGTCGTGCGCCAGCCGCCGATCGTGGCATCGAAGCGACCAGCCTGCCACCGCTCGCGCATCGCGCCGAACTCCATTGCGTCCACGAGGACTTCGACGCCCACGAGGCGCAGCTGCTCCTGCAACAGCACGGAGGCTCGCATGCGGACGGCGCTCGAGGTGGGCACGAGGATGCCGAAGCTCAGCCGCTGTGCGCCGCGTGTGCGGATGCCGTCGCTGCCGACAGTCGTCCATCCCAGGGAGTCGAGCTTCAGCGCCGCCGCTGCACGGTCGAAGGGGATCTGCGCGATGGTCGTGTCCGACGTGTTCTGCGGACGCGTGAACGGTCCGAAGCTCGGCATCGCGAGCGAGTCGAACATCGCGCGTCGCAGGGCATCGCGATCCACCGCCATCGTGAGTGCGCGACGGAGCGCTCGGTCGGTGAAGAGCGCATGCGGACGCGCGTTGTCCTTCGCGTCGCGGAAATTGAATGCGAGGAATCCGTAGTCGTATCCGGGGCCGCTCATCACGCGCACATGTGCGCGGCGCGATGCCTCGGCCACGTCGTTCGGCGTGAGCGGCTCCCAGAGGTCGGACTCCGCCGCCCAGACACGGGCAAGGCCGGTCGCGGCTTCCGGCGTATACGTGAAGACCACGCGGTCGAGACGGGCGCGGCCGCGATAGTGCGCCTCCACCGCCGCGAGTTCGAGACGCGACTTCGCTTCCCACATCACTAGGCGATACCGACCACTGCCGATCGGCGCACGACCGAAGTCGGAACGGTTCAGTTCACCCGGTGCGACACTCGCGACCAGATGCGCAGGGAGCGGGAAGATCTGGCTCGAGGCGTAGAACTGCTCGCCGCTGCGCTTCGCGAAGTGCACGTGCACCGTGAGGGAATCGGAGACGGAGACCGAGTCGATGTTGCCGAAGTGTGAGGCGAGGCTCGAGCCGTTCGCCGGCTCCTTGATGACGGCGTAACCGGCGAGCACGTCCTGCGAGCGCACGGGATACCCGTCGTGCCAACGAGCGGCCGGGTCGAGCATGAACGTGATCGTGAGTGAATCGGCGCTCCAGCTCCAGCGGTGCGCCAGACGACCGATGAATCCACCGTCGCCGTTCACGTTCAGGTCGGGCCCCATCTCCACGAGCCGGTCGAAGAGGAGTTCACCGACCACCCGGCCCTGGATGCTGCCCGCGAGCGAGGGGATCAGCGCATCGGCATCGCCGGCGGTGCCCACGATGATGGTGCCGCCGAGTGGTCCCTCCGGCGCGCGATCGCAGGCGGCCAGGATGAGTGAGAGCACGAGTAGCGATCGGCTGGGAATGCGTGGCATCGGGATTCGGGCGAAGTGAACGGAACGGCGCAGTCGCGACCTACCGCCTCCAGGTCCACGACGGATCGTGGAAGTGAAGGCGGTGCTGTTCGAGAGAGGCAAGTGCCCCCGGGTCAGACTGGACCATGGCGGTCGAAGTCACGGAGAACGCGGCGCTGAGTGCGTCGCGGACTTCGACGTAGGACACCGCGCGGCCGAGGACGCCTTCGAGGGTCGCGACGCGCAGCGGAGCACCCGCCGGATCCACGGATCCATCGGTCAGCTCGGCGATGCGATGCTGGTCATCGGCCAGGAGGATGGATCCATGCTGGAGCAGCGCGTCGCCGTCACGCCACTGGGCGCTGCCGACGAGCTTGGCGCCATCGACGGTGAGTTCACCGGCGTTCGGCTCGGCGAAGCACGGCGCCATGCCCGGCCGCATGGGCATCGAGCGGGCACCGGCCATCTCTGCCTCGACATCGAGCCGGGAGAGCGCACGGATGAGCAGCGTATTGATCTGTTTGCAACTCTCACCAAGCGAGCGACCGGCGATGGGCGCCGTCACGCTGTACGTGACTTCGCGGTGGTGGAGCAGCGCGCGTCCGCCGGTCGGGCGTCGCACCACATCGATGCCCGCCGCGGAGAGCCGCGCATGGTCGAACCGGCCGAGCGCGCGTTCATGCCGGCCGAATGAGAGCGTCGGGCGCGACCATGCATACACGCGGAGGGTCGCGACCGACGCGAGGCGTGCGTGGTCGAGGAGCGCGAGGTCCACCGCCATGTTGCACGCGCCATCCGAGGGACCGCTGTCCAGGAACCGCCACTCGGTACCGGCGGCGGGCAGCGCTGTCACCGCGTCAGTGCGTAGTAGATGACGTAGAACCAGCTGAAGATCCCGTGGATGATCGCCCAGAGAATCGACTGGTTGACGCTCCACGAGATGGCGATCGCCAAAACGGAGCCGAAACTGACTCCCGCTTTCGTGACGGCCATGCTTCTGGTGTAGTTCCGCTGCTCGGTCATGACAGGGAATGTACGTCGGCTGAGCGGCCCGTGTAACTTTCGATGGTCGCGCAACGCGGTCAGTCCCGATTCCCGCTGTCCCAGCCCTCCTGGAGTCCTCTTCGTGACGAAGTCCGCACATCCGCAGCCAGACGTTTTCATCCCGCGCCACATCGGCCCGTCGGACTCCGACGTGAAGGCGATGCTCGATGCGCTGGGTTACAGCTCCCTCGACGCGTTCATCGACGCGACCATTCCCGAGACCATCCGCTTCCGCCGCGCGCTCGCGCTGCCGTCCGCGCGTTCGGAGCAGGAAGCGCTCGAGTCGTTCCGGCAGGAGATGTCGGTGAACGAAGTGCGCCGGTCGTTCATCGGCATGGGCTACTACGACACGCACACGCCCGCCGTCATCCAGCGCAACATCCTCGAAAATCCAGGCTGGTACACGGCGTACACGCCGTACCAGGCGGAGATCGCGCAGGGCCGCCTGCAGGCGCTGCTCAACTACCAGACGGTGGTGAGTGACCTCACCGGCCTGCCGATCGCCAACGCGTCGCTGCTCGACGAAGGCACGGCGGCCGCCGAAGCGATGACGATGGTGCATGGCATCGTCGGCAAGGACGGACGCGACGAGTTCCTCATCGCGAGCGACTGCCATCCGCAGACGATCGACGTCGTGACGGCGCGCGCGGCAGCGCGCGGCGTCTCGGTGAAGGTCGTTGCACCGGCGAAGATGAGGCCGAACAAGCGCACGGTCGGCGTCCTCCTCCAGTATCCGAACACCTTCGGCGTGATCGAGGACTACCGCGCACTCACCGACACGGTGCATGCGGCGGGCGGACTCGTGGTCGTCGCGACGGACCTGCTCGCGCTCACGCTGCTCACGCCGCCTGGTGAATGGGGCGCGGATGTGGCGGTCGGCAACTCGCAGCGCTTCGGCGTGCCGTTCGGCTACGGCGGCCCGCACGCGGCGTTCTTCGCCACCAAGGATGCATACAAGCGCCAGATCGCCGGACGCATCATCGGCATGTCGCGCGATGCGTCGGGCAAGCCGGCGCTGCGCATGGCACTGCAGACGCGCGAGCAGCACATCCGCCGCGAGAAGGCGTCGAGCAACGTGTGCACCGCGCAGGTGCTGCTCGCGGTGATCGCGGGCATGTACGCGGTGTGGCACGGTCCCGCAGGCCTCGTGCGGATCGCGCGCCGCGTGCATCATCGCGCCGAGCTGTTCGCGGCCGGCCTGCGCGCACTCCACCTCGCGCCGAACACGGACCAGTGCTTCGACACGGTCACCGTGGTCGTCGGTCGCAGCCTGCGCCGCATCGTGAAGGCCGCCGACAAGCTCGGCATCAACATGCGCGTGGTCGATTCCAAGACGCTCGGCGTCTCGATGGGCGAGCACACGACGGTCGCCGACGTGAGCGACCTGCTCACGGCGTTCAACCTGGGCCAGCCGCACGGCTTGGACCTTGACGGCCTCGCGCGCAGTCTCGATGGGCGCTACGACGAGCGCTTCGCACGGTCGTCCTCGTTCCTCACGCATCCGGTGTTCTCGAGCCACCACAGCGAGACCGAGATGCTGCGCTACATGCGGTCGCTCGAGGCGAAGGACCTCTCGCTCACGCACTCGATGATCCCGCTTGGCAGCTGCACGATGAAGCTCAACGCGACCGCCGAGATGTTCCCGGTGACGTGGCGCGAAGTGGGGGGACTGCATCCGTTCGCCCCGGTGGAGCAGGCGAAGGGCTACAGCTCGATGTTCAAGCGTCTCGAGCGCGCGCTCGCGGAGATCACCGGCTTTGCGGCGGTGTCGCTCCAGCCGAACGCGGGCTCGCAGGGCGAGTATGCCGGACTGCTCGTGATCCGCGCGTATCACCAGTCGACGGAGCAGGGGCATCGTAGCATCTGCCTCATCCCACAGTCGGCGCATGGCACCAATCCGGCGAGTGCCGAGATGGCCGGCATGAAGGTCGTCGTCGTGAAGACGGACGAGAGCGGCAACATCGACGTGGCGGACCTGCGCGCGAAGGCCGTCGAGCATTCGGCCAACCTCGCGGCACTGATGGTGACCTACCCGAGCACGCATGGCGTGTTCGAGGAGAGCATCAAGGACATCTGCGCGATCGTGCACGAGCACGGCGGCCAGGTGTACCTCGACGGCGCCAACATGAACGCGATGGTCGGCCTCTGCCGACCGGGCGACATCGGCGGCGACGTGTGCCATCTCAACCTGCACAAGACGTTCTGCATCCCGCACGGTGGCGGCGGCCCTGGCATGGGTCCGATCGGCGTCGCGGCGCACCTCGCCCCGTTCCTCCCCACGCACAGCGTTGTGCCGACGGGCGGCGAGAAGGGAATCGGCGCGATCTCCGCGGCGCCGTGGGGAAGCGCGAGCATCCTTCCCATCTCGATGATGTACATCGACATGATGGGCTCGGAAGGACTCACCGAGGCGACGAAGATCGCGATCCTCAATGCGAACTACGTCGCCCACGAACTGCGCGGTCACTACGACGTGCTCTACAAGGGCAAGAACGGCCGCGTGGCGCACGAGTGCATCATCGACACGCGTCCGCTCAAGGCATCGGCCGGCGTTGAGGTCGAGGACATCGCGAAGCGCCTGATGGATTATGGCTTCCACGCACCGACGGTGAGCTTCCCGGTGGCCGGCACGCTGATGATCGAGCCGACGGAGTCGGAGTCGAAGGCCGAGCTCGACCGCTTCTGCCAGGCGATGATCGCGATCCGCGGCGAGGCGGCCGACATCGAGAGCGGCATGCTCGGCAAGGAGGACAACCCGCTACATCACGCGCCGCACACCATGGAAGTCGTGGTGAGCGACTCGTGGGCCCGCGGCTACTCGCGTGAGCGGGCGGCGTTCCCGCTCGAGTGGGTGCGTGCCCGGAAGTTCTGGCCGACGGTCGGCCGCGTGGAGAGCGCCTTCGGCGACCGCAACCTGGTCTGCTCGTGCCCGCCGATCGAGGAATACGCCTCGGTGTGATCCTCGTGCTCACTCAATCGGCGAGTTACTCCCGAGGTGCTTCTTGTACGCGTCGGCGGTGAGGAGACCCGAGAGTGAAGCGGGATCGATCTTCATCTTGATCATCCAACCATCGCCGTAGGGATCGGTGTTCACGAGCGCAGGCTCGCCGTCGAGCTTGGCGTTGATTTCGAGCACTTCGCCGACGAGCGGCGAGAAGAGCTCGGAGACGGCCTTCACGGCCTCGATGGTGCCGAAGACCTCATGCTCGCGGAACTTCTTGCCTTTCGACGGCATCTCGAGGTAGACGATGTCGCCGAGTTCGCCCTGGGCGTAGTCGGTGATGCCGACGAGGACGACCGATGCGTCGGCCGTCTTCTTCACGTACTCATGGTCCGTGGTGTAGAGCAGGTTCTGCGGGATCGACGACACGCGCGGCTCCGGCGTTCTGTTTTGTGTTTTCGGATGCCGACGCGGCACCACGGGAACGAGCGAAGGCTACCCCACGCGGGAGCGAGGGTCAAGCAGTGACTGCCAGAGCGCGGCCACGCGTTCGTCGAGTTGCTCGAGCGTGCCATCGTTGTCGATGATCTGATCGGCGCGCGCCCGCTTCTCGGCGGAGGGCATCTGCGCGGCGATCATGGCGTCGGCTTCCTCGGGGGGCAGCGTGCGATCGTTGATGAGGCGGGCGCGGCGCAGCTCGACGGGTGCGTCGACGAGGACGACGATGCCGACCGTGTGCTCGAGGCCGGCTTCGAAGAGCAAGGGGATGTCGCAGATGACGAGTGTCTCGCCGCGACGCCGGGCGGTCTCGATGGCGGCGATGCGCAACCGGTCGACGGCGGGATGCACGATGGCATCGAGCGCTGCGCGCTCGGCGGGGTCGGAGAAGACGATGCGGCGGAGCGCGGCGCGGTCAAGCGAGCCATCGGGGCGGAGGACGTCGTTGCCCCACCGGCCGACGATCGCCGCGAGCGCGGGACGCCCCGGCTCGACGGCCTCGCGCGCGAGGATGTCTGCGTCGATGATGAGCGCTCCCAGTTCGGCGAGCCGTGCGGCGACGGCCGACTTGCCCGCTGCGATGTTGCCCGTGAGTCCGACAATCCTCATGCGGGAATCGTACGAGCCGGGAGGCGGGCCTGCCACCGTCCGGTTAGTTTCGGCAGATGCCCTTCCTGCGATCCCATCAGACCGCGCGCGCCGTCCGCGACCGTCGGCCCGGCTTCACGCTCATCGAAGTCCTGATGGTCGTGGTGCTGATCGGGATCGTCGTCGGCTTCGCCGTCTCGCGCGTGGATTTCCGCGCGTTTCGCATGGATGCGAACATCCGGTTCCTGCAGAACGCGATCATCGGTGCGCGGCAGACGGCGATCACGAAGAACGTGACGGTGCAGGTGATGTTCGACGCGACCGAGCACCGCGTGCGGATACTCCAGGACTTCGATGGCAACGGCCAGATGGACGCGAGCGACTCGGTGCGGTACCGGCCGCTGTTCGAGGGGGCGGCGTTCCAGTCGCCTCCGACGACGATCGACGGCGCGGCGGCGGCGTACATGACGGGGCCGGGCGTGATCCAGCCGGGGAACGCGCTGCAGCTCGCGATCCGTATCGCGCCGAACGGTTCGGTCTCCGGTGACGCCGTGATCTATGTAGGCGCGGCGGATCTGGCGCCCGAGCACCTGCGTGCGATGACGATCATCGGCGCGACGGGGCGCACAGGCTTCTGGAGCCGCGCCGCGGGGCGCTGGCTCCAGCGCAACAACTAGCCGCCGCCTACCGCGACGCCAGGAACTTCTCGACCACCCACGCGGCGCCGCCCTTGGCGCGGATCTCCTGCGGTGTCGCCCCCACGTAACGCTGGCAGGTGTTCCGGAACGCCGAGCCGGAGGGGAAGTCGAGCAGTCGCGCCACACCGTCGGCCGTGCGCTTCTCGTCCTCGAGCATCTGCGCGGCGACGATGAGCCGTCCCCACGCGATGAGCTTCTGCGGAGGCGGGAACTTCGTCTTCTCGAGCGCCGCGAGGAGCGCGCGCTTCGATGACCCGCAGATCTCGGCGAGGCGATGCGACGTGAGTCGCAGGTGCGCGCGCGTGACCGCGACCATCACCGCATCGCGCACCAGCGGCGACGCGTCGGCGAGCCGTGCGCGGAGCATCCGGGCGACGCCGCGCGCTTCCGCGCGCTCGAGCACCGCACGGAACGCGGCCGGCGTGTCGTCCTGCCCCTTGATCAGCAGACCGTCGATGCCGGCGCGGCCGGCGTCGAAGAGGTCGCGGGAGCGATCAGGACTCACCGAGACATAGGCCACGAGCGTCAGCCGCTCCGCGCGCATCTTCAGCCGGCGGATGACATCGAAATGGCTCTGGCCATCTGCGAAGAGGTCGACGATCGCGAGCGAGACGGTCTCAGCCTTGCATGACGCCTCGAACTCCTCCCAGCCGTGGCAATGGATCACCGTGTGCTCGCCCGCGACTGCGGCGTTCACGCGTTCCAGCGCCCGCGTGTCGGGCAACATCGTAGCGATCGAGGCCACTGGATGCTCTGGCTTGGATTGGGATGGGAGGCGCGCGCGGGCTGCGCGTTCGTGCCTGATGGGTGGAGCGTGGATCCCGGCTATGCCCGCTCGCTGAAAGGACGCGGGTTCCGCAGGATTGTCACAGTGTGACATGCGCGCAACGGAAGGCGTCAACACTGGTGACTTCCACGCCCCGACATCCATAGTATTCGCGCCATGCACGTCTTTCGTTCCACTGCGCGGCCGGGAATGACCATCATCGAGGTCCTTTTCGCGATCGTCATCCTCTCGGGGGTGATGCTGAGCCTTGCCCGGTTCGGCCAGAGCTTCACGCGAGCGAGCAACGACGCGGCGAACCTCGCCGAGGGGAGCGACCTGGCGGCGGGGCGGATCGAAGCGATCAAGGAACATCGCGTATACTCGACGATCGTCTCGACGTTCAACGGCATCACCGAGACCTCGGCGGATGCCAACGCGAGGCCGTCGATGACGGGCCGCGACGGCTTCACGCGGAGGACGGCGGTGGTGCGGACGAACGACGGCACGGCCGATTACCTGACCGCGACGGTGACGGTGACTGCGAACGCATTGCAGCGACCGGTGACGAAGACCGTGCTCATCGCGGCGTTCCGATGAGGCGCGGGTTCACGCTCGTCGAGATACTGGTCGCGATGACGCTCACAGTGGCGGTCTTCGCGATCACGCTGCCGTTCCTGCGCGTGCAGACGCGTGCGCTCGGCACGAGTGCAGGCCGGCTCGACGCGGACCAGATCGCGCGCTATGCGCAACGGGCGATCGACCGCGACCTGCGCCTGGCCGTCGCCGATGCGGGGCAACCGCTGCTGGTGATGGCGGGACCGATGGCGATCTCGTTCAACGCGAACCTCACCGCCGCGGACACGAGTGATCCCGCGGCCGCGGACGTCGAGACCGGTGGCGCGACGACGCTCACGGAGTCGTGGCGGCTCTCGGACGCGCGCGCGTTGCCGACGGTCGCGCGGAGTTATCCGGTGGCGGACTACCTCGATGCAACCGGCACGGTGAGTCGCAACGAGACCATCAGCTACTTCCTGCACCCGGACACCGTCACGGGTCGCAGCGACCTCTACGTGCTCTACCGTCGCGTGAATGCGCGCGACTCGGTGCAGATCGTCCGTTCGGTGCACGTGCCGACGGACTCTGCGTTCTTCGGCTATCTGCGATTGGAGAGCGACACGCTCTCGCGCATCGCGGACTCGCGCCTGCCCCTCTATTGGGATTCGACGGCGATCGACTCCGTGCGCGCTGTGCAGCTGCGGCCGGCGGGTTACTACAAGAACCAGACGACCGGCACGGAGGCGATCCGCACGGTGCACTGGAGGACGGCGCTGCCGAATGCGGTGCCGCGGCAGGCGGCTGGCTGCAGCGCCGACCCTGGCGCGCCGTCGGGGATCGCACAGAACAGGCAGACATCGCCGCGTTACTACGTGCGCGTCACCTGGGACGCATCCAGTGAAGACGATGGCACGTCGGTCACGGACTATCAGGTCGGGACCCGGCCGTCCGGAAGCACGGAGTTCACTGTCATCGCGACGATCACGGCGAGCGGGTTGGCTGATTATCGATGGGACCACCAGCTGCCCGACCTGACGGGCGGCGTGAAGTACGGGGTCCGGAGCATCGCGTGCGGCGGCACGATGTCGGCGTGGGTGATCCACAACTCGAACCTCACGCTGCCGTGAGCATCGGACTCTCGAACCGGCGTGGCTCGGCGCTCATCCTCGTGCTGCTGATGACGCTTGCGGTCGCGGGGCTATCCATCGCGGCGATCTTCCTGTCGTCCAGCGCCGGACTGCTCTCCCGATTCTACGACAAGGAGCGCGAATTCCAGCTTGCCGCAGAGTCGGCGCTGGAACTGGTGCGATCGCGGCTGACGTTCGGCTCGACGCTCGTGATCGCGGACACGGGCGTCACACAAGTGCTCGCCGGGTATCAGGTGACCGACGCGGCGGGCGCGGTGTTGCGTCGGGCGTTCGTGAACGTGTATGCGTCTGCGACCGGCGACACGACCGGCCTGAACCTGCCCCACGTCACACTGCTCGCTGCGGCGTATGACGCGAGCGGCACGAGGTACGTCAGGCGAATGGATCTGCAGCGTGAGAGCTTCTCGCGGTACAGTCTCTTCGCCGACCGCTTCGGCGCGTCGCTCAGGTTCGGTCCAGGGACCGTTCCCGGTCGTGTGCACACGAACGAGACGTGGCGCTCCGGCGCAGGGACGTCCGCGGCGACGTACCGGGACACGGTGAGTGCCGTGGTCGGGCTCGCCGGCACTTCCACATTGATGGCGGGCTCCGCCACGGGCGTGCCGCCGATCAGGTACCCCACGGATTCCACCTATCCGCGACTCGATACGCTGGCGGCCTCGGCGAACCTCTCGTTCGCGCCAGTGAACTCCAGTGGCAGCGGCTGGCGAACCGGCAGCCGGCTGGAGTTCGTCTCGTTCGACGCGGATGCCGACGGTCTGCTCGATGAGCGTGAGGGCTACGCACGGATCTTCGACTTGCAGGATGGGAACGACACCACGCGACTGAGCGTGGGTCTCGCCGCCACGGACGTCTACGCTTTTTTCTCGCTCGCGAAGCTATGGACCAATGTCGTGGTGCAGAACCAGTGCGGAGCGTTCTACCGGCGCAGCGGGCGCTGGCACTTCTTCCCCGTCGCGACGCACCGTGCCCTCTGGGCGCGGGCGGTGATCCAGGTGACCGGCTCCTCCGCCTTTCCAGCGGTGAACACGGCGGCCATGAACGCGATGGACAACTACGACTACAACGCCGTGGACCGGATCCTGTCGCAGAGCACCGCGCGGTGCTTCCCGGCGGGCAGTCCGTACCTCATGACGACGGAGCGCTTCACCAACGCGACCGGCGTGGTGACGAACACGACCGCGGACATGTATCCGTTCGGCACGTCGCCGACGTTCGCGTGGCCGGGTGGATCACCATACGGCGGGGACGACACGACGTTCACGCCGCAGTCGCGCACCTGCACCATCTCCAGCGGAAGCACGACCGGTCGATGCGATGTAGCCGCCACGACACTCGGCGCGTGGAAGGTCTTCGCCGGCAGTACCGTGAGTGGCGTGCCGACCACCGTGCGGCAGGCGGCGGAGTTGCCGTACCTCTGGCCGTTCGATCCCGCGGTGAACACGAGATCCCGACGCGTCGTGCACTCATCCGGCGGACCGCTCTACCTGAGCGGAGCGGTGCGCGGCCAGGTCCTCCTTCATGTCGATGGCGCCGTGCGGATCATCGAGCGACTCGCCTATGCGACTGACTCGACGACGACCAACGAGGAGTGCGTCAACCAACTCGGGGTGCTCGCGGTCGGAGACGTGCTCGTCGCCGACAACGCGCTCACGCGCGGACGGCGGATCGCGCGCGGGCCGCTCAGCTCCTCGAACTTCATCGGACATTTCGGCCCGGAGCGCGAGGTCACGATCGAAGGCAGCCTCATGAGCGTCTCGGGCACTGTAGGCGTCGAGAACGCGACCGGCGTCGGCCTCGAGGCACTGCCATGTCCGCAGGATGTCACGGCGAACTCGAGTGGCGGCTGCCTGCGGCTCCACGGGGGAATGGTCATGCGGACCTATTCGGACGTCCACGGCAGCGGGAGTTCCGGGATGCGCTACGCGGGCACGAAGGACTCGTGTCAGGAGACCACGCGCCGCCCGCCATTCTTCCCGCTCACCAACCGCTACACCTTCGTGCGCACGCTCGAGGTCTCGCCCGTGCTGGCGAACACGCCCGTGAAGATCCGGGCGATCCTCATGAAGCTGAAGGGGCGGTCGCTCGACTGAGCCAACAGCGGAAACCGGTGACCCGGCGATCGCCTACTTCGAGGAAGTGCTGCTTGGAAAGAAGTAGTCCTTTGGGCGGCCTACAGCGTGAGCTGCGACTTGTCCCCGCGCACGACCGCATGACACGACCGGCACCGTGCCTCGTATGCCTCGGCACCTCCCACCATGACGGTGGGTGAGTCGTATGATGCCGGCTTGCCGTCGATGAGCCGCTGGTTGCGGCACGCCGGTGCGCCACAGAGCACGCAGATGGCATGCAGCTTGTCCACGACCTCGGCGACGCACAGGAGCTGCGGCATCGGGCCGAACGGCTCGCCGCGGAAATCGGTATCGGTGCCGGCGAGGAT
>JANOTV010000310.1:0-11053 GCA_031416495.1 Gemmatimonadota bacterium | reverse complement strand
TTTCGCGCTTCACACACAAAGGGATCGGCGCTCTGCGTCGGTCCCTTTGTGGCGTTCACGGCAGGGGGAGGTGGGAGGTGGGAGGGTGGCCGGAGCAAGAGCATGCAAAAAATCGAGGCGGCCTCATCGGCCGCCTCCATTCCACCTTCCACCTGCTCCCAGGCTCAGGCCGCCCGATTGTCTGTGGACTCTCCGAGAGCCGCATCCTCAGGAACCGGCCCCCACACATACGCCGTCAGGCGTGTCGGTGCTTCTGCTCGGCTGCCGCGCGAAATGATGATGCCAATCGGCTCGCCATCAAGCTCAACCTTCTCGACCATGTCAACCATGTCAACCATTTCGACGTCCCCTCGCGGGACAGAGACATTGCATCGAGGCGTGTTTTTACCTCGCGTTCATATAGGGAGGACGTCGCACGTTGGGTGCCAGTTACACATCAGCGTAACTACCATACGCGACAGCGACTTACATACACGCGCCCGCCTCGCTCAATATGCAGTCGTCGCACTCTGACACTCGTACTCGAGCAAATGTGTGTCGTTTCGCTACATCAACGGCCGCTTTCTCGCCACGAATGTATGGGAGGCGCCCGGCTCCGGAACCATTGAGATCTCCCAGCCGGTGTACCGCGTGCGAAGCTCCTCCTCCGTCAGCAATGCCTGACCGGCGATCAACGTTTCAATCAGATGCACCCCGCCGTCGGTCGTTGCTTGCTGCAAGAGCCGGATCACCCGCTCGCGCTCGAACACGGACAATCCCGCGAACGCCGCCGGCGTGCAGATCACCGCCGCGAGCGGACCATCGGGCGTCCAGCTCACCAGGTCCGCCACGAACCCGCGCACCTTCTCCGTGAGCCCCGCGTCGCGCGCCGCGAGCAGCACGCGGTTCACCACCGCGACCTCCGGCTCGACCGCCGTCACCTCGCAGCCGTTCGCCGCGAGATACAACGCGGATCCCTCCACGCGCGCGCCCGCCACGAGCACCGACGCCATCACCGAGTTCGCGCCGAACGCCTGCGCCAGCGGCGTGTCGGGGCGGAGCCCCCAGTGCTCCGGACGGCGCAGCTCGTTCGCCGTCTTCATCCGGCGACGCCGCCAGGTCTCGTAACTCGGCAGGCGCAAACGGCGCGCGATGATGCGGTCCACCTCGTCCGCGAGCATCACCTCGCGCATGCCGAGCTGCGCGCCCTCGTCGAGCGCGCGCGCCGCCTCGTTCGCGATGCTGTGCAGGAACGTCGTCGAGACCGAGTTCTTGTAGTCCTCGACCTCGCGCTCCACGTACTGCTGGAACTCATGCCGCAGCGACCGTGGCGAGTGGCGGCCGGCCATCCTTACGAAGCCCGGGACGGTTCGATGTGCACCGTCACGTCCACGGCGCCAAGCGCTTCCGCGACGGACAGCTCGACCGCGTTGGCGAGATCGTGCGCGCGCGCCACCGACAAGCTGCTATCCACGTTGATCGTCACCTCGGCGAACACCAGCCCCGAGCTGGTCGTGCGCGAACGCACCGAGGGCGCTGCGACCACCCCCGGCACCGCGCACGCCGCCTCGCGGATGCGCTCCGCGTCCGCGCCGCGCGCATCGACGAGGATCGGCACCGTCACGCGAAGGATCCGCCAGCCACTCCACGCGATCACCATCGCCACGACGATCGCCAGCACCGGATCGGCCCACGGCACGCCCGCTCTCACCGCGATGAGCGATAGGAAGGCCAGCGCCGTCACGAAGAGATCGCCCGCCGTGTGCGCGGCATCGGCCTCGAGCAGCGGGCTGTGCAGCTCGCGCGCGCGCCGGCGCTCGTGCCACACCACCGCGATGTTCACGAGCGCGGTGCTGCCGAGCAGCATGAGGTAGAACGGCTCAGGCGAGCGGACCGCATCGGTGTCCGGATGCAACAGGCGCGCGACGCCGCTGCGGATGAGCTCGAAGCACGAGATGGAGAGGAAGCCGACGATCGCGATCGCACCCATCGTCTCGAACTTGGCATGGCCGTACGGATGGTCCTCATCGGGACCGCGCGCGGCGACCGCGACCAGCAACATCGCGATCACGTTGTTCATCGCGTCGAGGAAGCTCTCGAGCGTCGCGCCGATCACCGTGAGGCTGCTCGTGCGGATGCCCACCACGAGCTTCACGGCCACCACCACCGCGTTCAGCACGAGGATCACGCCAAGCGTCCGCTGGATGCCGCGGGTGCGCCCGGGTTCGGCCGGCGGTATGAGCGTGTTGGCGTGCATGGCGAAGTCTCTCCGCATTGCCCCTCCGCGTCAATCAGCCGACCTCGACATCAGCCGGCCTCGAGCAGCGCACCCTTCAGGTATCCCGTCTCGGGAATGGTCAGCACTTCGGGATGATCCGACGGCTGCGCCGTGATCGCACGGAGGATGATGCGACGCCCGCTGTCGGCCGCCGCCTCCGAGATCATCGCAAGAAAGTCGGCCTTGGGCACATGGTACGAGCAGCTCGCCGTGTAGAGCATGCCACCGGGCGTCAGCAGCCGCATCGCGCGCAGGTTGATGTCCTTGTATCCCCGCAGCGCGCCCACGACTGACGCCCGGTTCTTCGCGAACGCCGGCGGATCAAGCACGATGGTGTCGTACCGCGCGCCCGACTTCTCCTCTGCGCGCAGGAAGTCGAAGGCATCCGCGCGCACGCCCTGCACGTTGGTCAGCATGTTGAGCGCTGCGTTCTCCGATACGCGCTCGAGCGCGGCCTCGGAGGCATCCACCGCCAGCACCGACTCCGCGTGGCGCGCGAGGTGCAGCGCGAACGATCCATGATAGCTGAACAGGTCGAGCGCACGACCGCGCGCGTATGACCCCACGAGCACACGCGCTTCGCGCTGGTCGAGAAACGCGCCCGTCTTCTGCCCGGTGTGCGGTGCGGCGAAGTACTTCACGCCATGCTCACGCACCTCGAGATGGTCCGGCACCGTGCCATGCACAGGTTCCACGCCGCGCGACAATCCCTCGCGCGTGCGCACCGACGCGTCGTTGCGCGCCACGATGCCCTCGGCGCCGGTCAGTTCGATCAGCGCCGTGACGATCTCCGCACGGAATGCTTCAAGCCCGGCCGAGAGGAACTGCACGACGAGCCAGCGGTCGTAACGGTCCACCACGAGCGAGGGCAGAGCATCGCCCTCGCCGTGCACGAGGCGGCAGGTGTTGGTGTTGTCATCGAGCAGGGACGCACGGCGCGCGAGCGACGCGGCCAGCCGACCATGCCACCAGCTCGCACTGAGCGTCTGGTCCTGCTCGCGCGTGACGAAGCGGAGCGAGATCTCCGACTGTGGGCTCCAGAGCGCGACGCCGAGTGGGCGGGAGGCCTGGTCGGTGACATTCACGGCGCCAGCGGGAGTGTCCGGCGCGCGTACGATATCGGACTTGAAGATCCAGGGATGTCCGCCCTGCCAGCGGCGGGCACCACGGGACGAAATAACGGCGGTCTGCGGTGCGGTGTAGGTCATCAGTGAATCTAGGCGACGTGGACACCCGGGGCCCATGAGTCCATCTTCGTCAGGTGATCAAGCCACTGGGTCCCCGCGGGGTCCGCGCCATCCGGGGCGCCACCACCGTCCTTTCCGATGAGCCGGCACTCATCCGCGAAGCGGTCATCGAACTGCTCGAGTCGATGCTCGACGACAACGACCTGTCGCCGGCCGACGTCATCTCCGCGGTGTTCACGGCGACGAGCGACCTGGTGAGCGAGTTCCCCGCGCACGCGGCCCGCCTGATCGGCTGGAGCGACATCCCGCTGCTCTGCGCACAGGAGTTGCCGGTGCAGGGCGCGCTGCCGCGGTGCATCCGCGTGATGCTGCACGCGGAGAGTCGCCGGACGCGCGCAGAGATCCGTCATGTGTATCTGAGGGACGCGATCCTGCTGCGGACGGACCTGCTGGCGGACTAAGGCGCAGCGAGCGCGAAACCGCCCGCCGCGATGGAGTCTCAGGGCGCCCGGATCGAGTCCGTGGGCGCCGCGGCTGAGTCCGCCGCCGCGGAGTCCGCCGCCAGCTTCGCGAGTCTCGCCACCTCGAGACGCGCCACTGAATCACGACGCGCCGCCGCGCGCACCATCTTGATCGCCTCGAGGTGCTCCCGGTACGTCGTGCGGAACTCGTGATGACCGTCCGGATGCGCGACGAAGAAACGGTACGGCACCTTCGCCGGATACAGCGACGCCTCGATGCTCTTGGCTCCCGGGGAAGCGATCGGCCCCGGTGGCAATCCCGGATGCCGGTACGTGTTGTACGGCGAGTCCACGCGCAGGTCTCGATACAGCACACGGCCCGGACGCTTCTTCAGCGCGTACTGCACGGTCGGGTCAGCCTGCAGCGGCATCCGTACGCGCAGGCGGTTCGTGTACACGGCCGCGACCACGGGACGCTCTTCGCCGCGCCGCACTTCCTTCTCGACGATCGATGCGAGCGTCACCACCTGGTGCCGCGTCATCTTCAGTTCCTTCAGTCGCTCGTCCCATTCCGGCTTCCACTGCGCTTCGAACCGCCGCACCATCAGCTCGACCGCCTGCCGCGCGGTGACGCCCTTGGGAAAGTCGTACGTGTCGGGGAAGAGATATCCCTCGAGCGTCTCCTGGCTGCGCGGCACGCCGACCAGCCGCAGCAATACCGTATCGCGCACCGCCGCCTCGAGCGCCTTCGGTTCGAGTTCCAGTCCGCGGGCGAGCGCCGGCACGATGTCCCATAACGGCCAGCCTTCGGGGATCAGCACGCGGTTGATGATGCCGCGGCCCTCGGCGAGCGTGGTGAGCACGTCGCCCCAGCTCCCGCCCTTCCGGATGAAGTACGTGCCGTCGCGGATGGTACGGTCCTTCCCCTTGAACGACGCGTACCATCCGAACAACCGCGCATTCGCGACCACTCCGTGCGCCGCGAGCGACTCTGCGGCCTCACGGAAATTCGATCCCTTGCGGATCGTGAGCGTTACCGACGTCTTGTCGTTGGATGCACACGCACCCGCGACGAGTGCGCCTGAGGTGATCGCCACGAGAAGCGCTCTACGCATTGTCGGCCGCCTCCGCGCGATGCTCGAAGAGCCGGAGCGCATGCTGCAGCAGGATCGTCGCTGCCATGGCATCCACGTCGCCCTTCCGTCCCCACGTCGAGCCTTCCATCTCCTTCACCGTGCGGAGCGCCGCGGCCGTCGTGAATCGTTCGTCGACCAGTTCGGTGGGGTGACCGGTGCGCGCTGTGAGTTCGACCGCGAGCCGCCGCGCCTCGAGTGCGCGCGGCGAGTCCTCCCCCTGCTGGTCGAGCGGGAGTCCGACGACGAATCCCTCAGCCTCGAGCTCGACCGACTTGGCGAGCAGCGCGGTCAGCGGCGGGCGCTTGCCCGGACGCCGGTCGAGATGTCCCGCGGGGGACGCGATCATGCCGCTGGGATCGCTCAGGGCGAGTCCCACGCGCCGGTCGCCCAGATCGATCGCCAGCCACCGACGCCGCCAGTCGAGATTCAAGGTCACTGTCCCTCGGCCATACGTTGAAAGAACTCTTCGTTGGTCTTGGTCTGCGCCACGCGGCGCAGCAGGAAGCTGATCGCCTCGTCAGGTGCCAGGTCACCGAGGAAATGCCGAAGCAGGAAGATCCGGTTGCGCTCCTTTTCGGTGAGCAGCAGCTCTTCCTTGCGGGTTCCCGACTTGCCGATATCGAACGCTGGGTAGATGCGCCGGTTCGCGATGTCGCGGTCGAGGACGATCTCCTGGTTTCCTGTACCCTTGAACTCCTCGAAGATCACCTCGTCCATGCGCGAACCCGTGTTCACGAGCGCCGTCGCGACGATGGTGAGCGAACCGCCGCCGTCGATCCGCCGCGCCGCGCCGAAGAACCGTTTCGGCTTCTCGAGCGCCTTTGCGTCTACACCGCCGGAAAGGATCTTTCCAGACATCGGTGTCACCGTGTTATGCGCGCGGGCCAGTCGCGTGATCGAGTCGAGCAGGATCACCACATCCTTCTTGGATTCCACGAGCCGCTTCGCCTTCTCGATCACCATGTCGGCGACCTGCACGTGCCGCTTGGCAGGTTCGTCGAACGTCGAGGCGATCACTTCCGCCGATGGGACCGACGCCTTGAAGTCGGTGACCTCTTCCGGACGCTCGTCGATCAACAGCACGATGAGGATGATCTCCGGATGGTTCTCGGCGATCGCGTTCGCCATGCGCTGCAGCAGGATCGTCTTGCCGGCACGCGGCGGCGCGACGATCAACCCGCGCTGGCCCTTGCCGAGTGGTGCGATGAGATCGGCGACGCGCATGGCGAGACCGCCCGAGACCGACTCGAGCCTGATGCGTTCATCGGGATACCGCGGTCGTAGCGTATCGAACGATACGCGCCCCGCGATCGATTCCGGCGGATCGCCGTTCACCGAGTCGACATGCAGCAATGCGAGGAACTTCTCCCAGTGCTTCGGCGGCCGCACGCGGCCGCGGATCGTGTCGCCCGTCTTGATGCCGAAACGCCGCACCTGCGTCAGCGAGACGTAGACGTCGTCGGGGCCTGCGAGGTAGCTCCAGTCCGGCGAGCGAAGGAATCCATGCCCCTCGGGCACGAGTTCGAGCGTGCCCTCGGCCGTGATCGATTCGCCACGCGAGAGCAGCGCGTGTTCGATACGGACGATCAGGTCCTGCTTGCGGAGGCCTGAGACATCGGTGACCTGGAGGTCTTCAGCGAGTCGCTGAAGCTCGGCCACGGAGGTGCGGCGGAGGGTGGCAGTATCCACGCGGAGTGGTGGGGTGTTCGGTGCTCGGGGCGACGCAGCCCGCGCGATGACGCGCGGAGGGGAGTGGCGTACCCGTGGATGGAGCAGGGGAGTGCGCGAGGCGGGATTCGAACCCACGACCTTCGGCTCCGGAGGCCGACGCTCTATCCAGCTGAGCTACTCGCGCAAGTCAGGAAAGCTAGCTTCCGCCCATCGTCCGTGGTAGGCCGTGCGCGGGCGAAAGTGCCTGCGCCCGACATGTCTGGACCCGCGAAGGGACTACGGCTGTTCCGCAGTGGGCGCCGCCGCAGCCAGGACATGACGCGTGCGCATCCCTTAACATTCACAATGGCACGGAATCGCTTGACCGCGCAATGGACTGGCTCGGGGATTACACAAGTGGATGCCGATGCCGCAAGCGCGCCGTATAGTTGCAGGGACCTCCCCCTTCCGGAGCGATAAATGCCGTCGACGTTCTCACCGATCGACCCTGCAACCATCGCCGCGCTGAATGCTGGCGACGAACGAGCGCTGGAACAGATCTACCGCGCGCATCACGACGTCCTGATCGAGCGCGCCACCGAGCGACTGAAGGAAGAACCCGCCGCGGTTCCAAGGCTCGTCGTCGCCGCGGTCCGCGAACTCTGGGAAGAACGCGCGGGCTTCCACTCGGCCGCAGAGATCGAAGTCTTCCTCCACGAGGAATTCCGTTATCGCGCGCGCGCCATCCATTCGCGCATGGCGTCCGTGCATCGGTTCGAGAAGACCGAAGGTGTGAAGTCCGCGCCACACGTCGCGCATCCGACCGCCGATCAGATCTGGGCCGACATCTACGCGGCGCTTCATAAGCCGGTGGTTGACACGGCCACCGCCGCACGCGCCCGGCGCGAACGCGCGAGGCACGATGCCGCAGGACACATCAAGCATGTGGGCGACCGTGAATCCCTCAAGGTGCCGATGATCGTGGGCGGGATCGGGATCATCGTCGTCGTCGGCGCGCTGCTGTGGATGAACCGCACCAGCAGGGAAGCCGTGGTGGTGGAGATGCTGGCTGCGGCCGAGGCAGAAGCCATCACGACACTGGCCGGTCAATTGGGTAGTCTCGCGCTGAATGATGGAAGCACGGCACGGCTCGGTCCCGAGTCGCGGCTGGTCGTCGTGCCGCGCTTCGGTCGCGAGTACCGGACGCTGCGACTGACCGGCACCGGCGCATTCACCGTCGCGCCCGGGAACGAAGTGTCGTTCGACGCGCATCTCGGCGATGTCGTGGTGACGTCGGAAGGCGGCGCGATCTCACTGCGCGACTACGGCGACGATCCATTCTGCGTGATCCGCGTGGAGGACGGCTCGGCGCGCGTGCGCTCTCCGGTGGAGACGCGTTCCCTCACCGCGGGCCAATCGGTCGTCGTGGACCATGACGGTACCATGCGCGACGCCACCGGGGATGAGGTCGCGCAGGCGTTCGCGTGGACCGAGGGCCGCCTCGTGCTGCGCGACGTGCCGGCGAGTATGGTCGCCAGTCAGCTCTCGCGATGGTTCGCGATGCAGGTGACCATCCCTGATTCGAGCGCGGCGGCGCGGCGAGTGTCGATCGACGTTCCGCTCGAGTCCTCGCAGGCCGCGATCTCCGCGATGGAGCGCGGCGCGAACCTGCGGTTCGTGTGGGAGGACAACAGGATGGTGTTCCGGGATGCGGGTGCTGCGCTGGGCGCCGCGCGCCGCTAGCCTCAATGCTGTTCATTTAGCAGGTTTCGTACCATATTGTCGGTTCGATCGCCCACTTCGATGGAGGTGCGATGGCAGGGACCGAAGCAGTGCTGCCGGGAGGCCCGCGGCTCACCGATGCGATCAGCGTGGGCGTGCTGACGGCCCAGTTTCCGCTCGACCTCGTGGAGCAGGTGTTGTTCGAGACGGAGCGGCTGAGTGAACGCCAGCGGGACTTGCCGGCGCACGTGATGGTGTACTACGCGATCGCCCTGGCCCTCTATGCCGACGTGTCGACCCGCGAGGTGCTGCGCTGTTTGCTGGAGGGCGTGCGCTGGCTGGGGGATCCGACTGCGGCCGCCGCGCCCGCGGGCAAGTCGGGCATTTCGCAGGCCCGGACGCGACTCGGCGCGGCCCCGCTGGAAGCGTTGTATCGCGCCGTGGTGGCGCCCGTGGCCACCGCGCACACACCCGGCGCGTGGTATCGGGGGTGGCGCGTGATGAGCTTGGACGGCACGACGCTTGACGTGGGCGACACGGCGGCCAATCGGCGCGCGTTCGGCCGGCCGGCCAGCAGCCGCGGGGCGAACGCCACGGGCGCCTTTCCGCAGCTCCGCGTGGTGGGCCTCGTGGAGACGGGCACGCATGTCCTCTGCGGCGCGCAGCTTGGCGCGTACCCCACGGGAGAGGTCACCCTCGCGGCGGACGTCGTCCCGTCCCTCACGCGCGAGATGCTCTGTCTGGCGGATCGGGGGTTCTTGGGATTTGACCTCTGGCACCAGGCCGCCGCCACCGGCGCCGCGCTGGTCTGGCGGGCGAAGGCCAGCCAGCGCCTCCCGGTGCTGGACCGCTACGCCGATGGGTCGTACCGGAGTGAGTTACGGTGGAACGCCCACTGCCGGCACCCGGATCGCACGCCGATCCCGGTGCGCGGGGGGCCGTATGCCCTGCCCGGGGACTCCGACGCGGAGGCCGCGAATCGCCTCGTGACGTCGATCCTCGACCCCGCGCGCGCGCCGGCCGCGGAACTAGCCGCGCTGTATCACGAACGCTGGGAGATCGAGACGACCTTCGACGAGTTCAAGACGCATTTGCGCGGCGCCAAGAAAGTGCTGCGGAGCAAGACGCCCGAACTGGTGCGGCAAGAGGCGTGGGGCTTTCTCCTGGCCCACTTCGCGCTGCGCGCGCTGATGCACGAGGCCGCGCTGGGCGTGACCCGTCGGACGCTGCCCCATCTGGCAGCCCTTTCCCCCTCAGGCCTGGCCGCGCGCACATCGAGCCATCCTGGACGAACGGTGCGCCGAGCGCGTCAGTTCCAGTCGGGGTCGCGTCGTGCCCCGCGGCGTGAAACGCAAGATGAGTAACTTCCCCCTGCGCCCGCGCCGTCGACAACGCACCACCACGCGCAGTTATCGCGTGCGCGTGCGAGTGAACGCGTGCGACGTACGGGCATGGTCGGTTCGGATTTGGGTGACAGTAGCGTACAGCGGCGCCCTTACGTACGCTCCGCAGTGCGCAAGCCGCCAGTCACTGGCCGCCGAGCGCGCTGCGACCCCTTCCGCCCCGAGAGCACCGCTTCCGAATGCAATCCCGTCTTCTGCTTTGCTGCTGCGCCGCTCTGCTCGGCACCGAGCTCGCCATCGCACAGGCCCCGACCGTTCCGGAACCGGACGCAGCGACGCGGCGGCACCTCGCTGCGCGGCGCGCCACCGGGCCTATCGCGGTGGATGGACGCCTGAATGAGCCCGACTGGATGCAGGCGCCGGCGGCGGCGGACTTCATGAAGGTGCGCCCCGACTACCACCCGACCACGAGGCATCCCTCCGAAGTGCGGGTTCTGTTCGACGACGACCACCTCTACATCGGCGCGTTCAATCGCGACAGCGCGGGCCTGAGCACGCTGCGCATGCCCGACCTCCGGCGCGACTTCATCCCGATGGAGAGTGATGTGTTCGGCGTCACGTTCGGCCCAATGGGAGACGGACGAACGGTGTACCAACTGCAGGTGACGCCCTTGGGATCGCAGGCCGACGTGCAGGCATTCGACGGCGGCGCGTCGTTCAGTTTCAGCTGGGACGCGATGTGGCGTGTGCGCACGACGCGCAGCGACTCAGGCTGGGTCGCGGAGATCGCGATCCCGTGGACGTCGCTCCGGTATGCGCGCGGCCTCGGCAGCTGGGACATCAACTTCGTGCGCAACACGCGGCGCGCGCTCGAGTGGAGCGCGTGGACGCCCTATCCCCGTCAGTTCTCCTCCTGGCGACTCGCGTACTCCGGCGTGCTCGACTCGCTGCAACCCCCGCCGCCCCGATCGAACGTCCGGACGCGGCTCTACGGACTCGGAGAATGGCAGCGCGATGATGCGCCGGGGGCGTTCCGTGGCACGACCGGGTCTGCTGGAGGCGAGGTCATCTGGGCGCCAACGGCGAACAGCCTGCTCGAGGCGACCGTCAACACCGACTTCGCGCAGGCGGACGTGGACCGGCAGGTGGTGAATCTCACGCGCTTCAGCGTCTTCTTTCCTGAGCAGCGCCAGTTCTTCCTCGAGAACGCCGACCTCCTGACGGTTGGGAGTCAGGGCGGCGCCGGACCGGGGAGCACGCCCAACCCGTTCGTGGTGCGCCCGTTCTTCTCGCGGCG
>JANOTV010000309.1:0-3766 GCA_031416495.1 Gemmatimonadota bacterium | reverse complement strand
GAGCGCCGTGCCCACCGTGGCGCCGATGGCCACGCCGATCGATGAGCGCAGGAAGTCGCGTCGTTCCATGGTTCGTCTCCGTGAGAAGCTGGTCAGCGGTTCAGGCCGGCCAGTGCCGTGATGATGAGTAGCGCGAACTGCGCGCCCTTGTATGAATCGAGAGTCTCCTCGTACCACTCCTCCGTGCCGTGCGCGCCAGAACCGCGACCGCCGCCATCGATGGTGATCGCGGGGATGCCGATGGAGATCGGAAGGTTCGCATCGGTGCTCGATGCGCTGGTGCGTGGTGTCCAGCCCACCGTGCGCGCCGCCGCCATCGCGGTCTGCACGATCGGCGCGCTGTCGGACTGTGCGCCGGTGGGGCGGATACCGATGGTGTCGTATCTCACCGTGATGCCCGCGCGCGAGTTCGGCCAGCGCGCGAGCTCCTCGGCCACGCCCGTGTCGACCGCCGCGCGGATGCGCGCATCGATCTCGCGGAGCGCCTCGGCCGACTCGGAGCGCATGTCGATGTCCATCTGCGCGAGCGGCGTGATGGTGTTGACACTCGTGCCGCCGCGCACGATGCCGACGTTGTACGTCACGCGGGGACTCGTAGGCACCGGAAGGTCGGCGATGCGCGAGATCGCGCGTCCCATCGCGTGCATCGGATTCGCCATGCCGAAGGCGCCGTAGCTGTGGCCACCGGGACCTTTGAACGATATCGTGTACCGATGACTGCCCACCGCGCGGGACACGATGCTCGCCTGGCCGGCACCGTCGACGGAGATGAAGTAATCCACCTTGTTGGTGCCGGTGAACTCCTTGGTGAGCAGGTGCCGCACGCCGCGCAGGTTGCCCGGGCCCTCTTCGCCGACGTTGCCCACGAAAATGATGCGGCCGCGCGGCGTGAGATTCGTCTCCTTCATCACTTTCGCGAGCGTGAGCACCACCGCGACGCCGCGGCAGTTGTCACCGATGCCGGGGCCGGCGATGCGATCCCCCGTGCGCGTGGTCTTCACGTCGGTCTCCTCGGGGAAGACCGTGTCGAGATGACCGGCGATCATCACGGTGGGACCGTTCGCCGCAGAGCCCAGCTCCGCGATGACATTCCCCTCGCGGTCGATGCGCGCGTCGGTGAAGCCGAAGGAAGCGAGCCGACGGCGGAACTCCTCCGCGCGGCGCTGCTCCTTGAACGGCGGCGCCGGGATCTCGCAGATCGAGATCTGCTGGTCGAGCGTCCATGCCTGCTGCGCCTGGATCGCGCTCATCGCGCGGCGCACGCCCGGATCGTTGGCGGGGACGGTCGCGCCCTGCGCGGCAAGTGAAACGGGGAGGACGAGCGCACAAAGTGCTGCCGTCAGGATGTGGGGTACGTGGTTTGCTTGCATATTCGAGTTGAATCTACCCCCGAGTGCCCATGACCGGCCACATCTGGTTCCGACAGTACGATCCTGGCGTCCCGCGCACCATCGGAAGGTACCCCGAGAGGACGCTCCTCTACTACCCCGCAGATGGCGTGCGGGAACGGCTCGCGCCCTACAGGGTGCTGCGACGGCTGTTGACCGACGGTGAGGCGGCGGTCGCCTGATGCGCCTGATCAGCACGCGGCGACTCGTCCGTGTTCTCGTTGTCGCGGCGCTCGCGCTCGCGGCCAGTGGCATCGCATGCGTGCGCGTGCGTCTGTCGGCAGGCAACGACGCGAGACCGACGCAACGGGTCGTGCTCATCTCGCTTGACGGATTCCGCTGGGACTATGTGGACCGGCCCCCCGCCGTGCGCATCCGTGAACTCGCCGCGCGCGGCGTGCGCGCGGAACGCATGCTGCCTGCATTTCCCTCCAAGACTTTCCCCAACCACTACACGCTCGTCACCGGTCTCGATCCCGAAGAGCACGGCATCGTCGCGAACGTGATGAAGGATCCTGTGCTCGGCACCTTCTGGCTCATCGATACGCTCGCACAGCGCGATCCACGATGGTGGGGCGGCGAACCTATCTGGGTGACGGCGGAGAAGCAGGGACGCCGTGCGGCGACGTATTTCTGGCCCGGCTCGGAAGCGCGAATCAAGGGCGTCGCGCCTACGTGGTGGCAGCCGTATGACCACAGCCGTCCGCATGCGGCGCGCATCGCGCAGGTGCTCGAGTGGCTCGCGCTGCCCGTCGACTCGGCGCCCGCGCTCATCACGCTCTATTTCTCGGATGCCGACGATGCGGGCCATGCCAACGGTCCGATGTCGCCGGCCACCGATTCGGCGATCGCGCGCGTGGACAGCGCCGTGGGTGCGATCGTCGACGGCATCGCGCGGCTCGGACTCACCGATGTCGTGAACGTGATCGTGGTTGCCGATCACGGCATGACCGAGACGAGCATCGAGCGTGTGATCGTGCTCGACGATTACATCGACTTATCGACCGTGGACGTGGTGGACTGGACGCCGGTCGCGGCCATCGTGCCGCGGAGCGGGGACGAGACGCGCGTGTATGCGGCGCTCAAGGGAAGACACCCCAGCCTGCAGGTCTACCGAAAGGGCGAGGTCCCGGCTCGCTTCCGCTTCAACGACCATCCGCGCATCACGCCGATCGTCGCGATCGCCGACGAGGGATGGACCATCATCGAGCGCGCGTGGCTGGATCGGTGGAGGGCCGCAGGCGCGAAGAGCGGGGGCGCGCATGGCTACGACCCCGCGCTCACGTCGATGGGTGCGGTGTTCGTCGCGGCGGGACCGGGGGTCGCGCGTGGCAGGATGGTCGCGCCGTTCCGCAACGTGCACGTCTATCCACTGCTCGCGCACCTGCTGAGCGTCCGTCCCGCGCCGAACAGCGGGAGCCTCGACTCAGTCAGGCTGATCCTGAGATAGAACGCCGCACAGTGGTGTACGACCGCACCTGCGCTAGAACTCCCGGCGCTTCATCTCCTTGAACATCTTCTCGCGTTCCTGATCCTGATCGTCCGTCACACGCTGCGGGGCGGTGGCGTCGTACGTCTTGGCCTCGACGTTCCGGGGCTTGGCCTGCTTCTGCATCTTCTTGACAAGGTTCTGGATCGACTTGTCGTCCAGGCGTGACATCGGTGCCCTCCGGGGCTGGTTCCCTGAATGGTACCCGACAACATGCCCGGTGGCCACCGAGCAGTGGCGAAGTGATGCGTTGCGTGGCATGTTTTGCCCACTCCACCCGCACTCCCAGGAGTACGTTCTCTTGCCGAACTCCGACCGGAAACCGCGCGACGACGAGATCGACACGTACGGCCTCACGCATACCGGCAAGGTGCGCCCGGACAACCAGGATCACTTCCTGATCGCGTCGGTCCACAAGCACCTCAACATCCTGCAGACGGACCTGGGTGAAGACGAGCGCCTGCCGTTCGCCGACGAGCGCGTGGCGTTCCTTGCGATGGTGGCCGACGGCGTGGGCGGTGGCGTGGCCGGCGAGAAGGCGAGCGCCACCACAGTGGCGGTGGCCACGCAGTACGTGCTGAGCAGCAGCGACTGCTACTGCCGGTCGGATGCGAACGAGACGGATTTCATCGAGGCCCTGCAGGAGACGGCGCTGCGCAGCCACAAGGCGGTGCTCGAGCGCGCGAAGGAAGAAGCAGGCGGCCGGTCGATGGCGACGACGCTCACGCTCTTCATGGGTGTGTGGCCATGGTACTACCTGCTGCAGGTCGGCGACTCGCGCTATTACCTCTACCGTGAGAACCAGCTCACGCAGGTGAGTCGCGACCAGACGATCGCGGAGGATCTCGTCGACCAGGGCGTGATGACGCGCACCACGGCCGCGCGGTCG
>JANOTV010000308.1:0-14547 GCA_031416495.1 Gemmatimonadota bacterium | reverse complement strand
GGCCGGTGGCATCACACAGCACATCGGCGCGTACCACGTGACGCTGCCGAACGGCAAGCTCATCACATTCCTCGACACGCCGGGCCACGAAGCGTTCACCGCGATGCGTGCGCGTGGCGCCCAGGTCACCGACATCGTCGTGCTCGTGGTGGCGGCGGACGACGCCGTCATGCCGCAGACCATCGAAGCGATCTCGCATGCCAAGAATGCCGGCGTGCCGATCATCGTCGCGATCAACAAGATCGATCTCCCCACCGCCAACGCGATGAAGGTCCGCCAGGACCTCCTGCAGCATGGCGTCGTGCTCGAAGACTTCGGTGGCACCACCCTCGCGTCGGAGATCTCGGAGAAGAAGGGCACCGGTGTCTCGGAACTGCTCGACCAGATCCTCCTGCAGGCCGAGATCCTCGACCTCAAGGCGAATCCCGACCGTCGCGCGATCGGCTCGGTCGTCGAAGCACAGCTTGACGCAGGCAAGGGTGCCGTCGCGACGATCCTCGTCCAGAACGGCACGCTGAACGTCGGCGACGACTTCATCTGCGGCCTCTTCTCCGGCCGTGTCCGCGCGCTGCTCGATGAGCGTGGCAAGCCGGTGAAGTCCGCCGGTCCCGCGATCCCCGTGCAGGTGCTCGGCCTCTCCGGCGTCCCGATGGCGGGTGACCAGTTCATCGCCGTCGCCGATGCGCAGGAAGCGCGCGAGATCGCCCAGCGTCGCGAACGCCTCGATCGCGAGGCGCGCAGCCGTCGCACCGCGAAGGGTGCGGTATCGCTCGAAGACTTCATGGCGCAGGCCAACTCGGGCGAGAAGCGTCGGCTCAAGCTGCTCATCAAGGCCGACCAGGGCGGTCCGGCGGAAGCGCTGGCCGACGCGCTGCAGCAGCTCAGCAACGAGGAAGTGCAGGTCGAGGTCGTGGCACGGGCGGTCGGTGCCGTCACCGAGAGCGACATCCTCCTCGCCAAGGCATCCGGCGCGATCATCATCGGATTCCACGTGCGCCCAGACACCAAGGCGCGCGCGGCAGCCGATCGCGAAGGCGTCGAAATCAAGCTCTACCGCATCATCTACGAGGCGGTCTCCGACGTGCGTGACGCACTCGAAGGCATGCTCCGGCCGGACCAGAAGGAAGTCATCTTCGGCGAGGCGCAGGTGCGCGACCTCTTCAAGGTGCCGAAGATCGGCGGCATCGCGGGCTGCTTCGTGCGGTCGGGTCTCATCAACCGCACGGGTCGCGCTCGCGTCATCCGCGACGGCGTCGAGGTCTACAATGGCACCATCGGCTCGCTGCGTCGCTTCAAGGATGATGTGAAGGAAGTGAAGGAAGGCTACGAGTGCGGCATCGGCATCGAGAACTTCAACGACCTCAAGGTCGGCGACCTCATCGAACTGTACCGCACGGAATCGGTCGCCCGCACGCTGCAGCCGGCGCAAGCCAGCTGAACGCGCTGCGGGTGACGGTGCCCCGGAGGGTCCATGCCACCACGTGATCCGCGACGCGTCGACCGCGTCGCCGAGGCCGTGCGCGAAGAAGTCGCCGCCTTCCTCTCGAAGGACGCGAAGGACCCGCGCATCACGGCGTTCGTCACCGTGACTGCGGTCGAGATGACGCGCGACCTGCGCCATGCCAACGTATTCGTCAGCATCATGGGCAGCGATGCGGACCGCGAAGGCACCTTCGAAGGCCTCAAGAGCGTCGCGCACCACCTGCGCAGCCACGTGGGACGCGCGCTGCGCCTGCAGTTCGCGCCCGAGATCGTCTTCAAGGTCGACCAGTCCGTCGCGCGCGCCGCGCGCATCGAGACGCTGCTCGCCAGCATCAAGGACACGCGCCCGACCGATGACAAACCGGCCCGCACAAGCGACGAAGCCGGCGACTGACGGTCTTGTGCTCGTGGACAAGCCGTCCGGCGTCTCTTCGCATGATGTCGTGGGCGCGGCGCGCCGGTCACTCTGCGAGAAGCGTATCGGCCACGGCGGAACGCTGGACCCCTTCGCCACCGGCCTGCTCGTGCTGCTCGTGGGGCGCGCGACGCGGCTCCTGCCGCACCTCCCGGGGGATCCCAAGGTCTACGACGCCGTCATCCGATTCGGCGCGGAGACCGACACCGAGGACCTGCAGGGTGCGGTGACGGTCGAGGCCCCGCTGCCCACGCGCGAAGCACTCCTCGCCGCGATCCCTTCGCTCACCGGCACCATTCAGCAGGTGCCGCCCGCGTACTCCGCGAAGCGCGTCGACGGAAAGCGCGCGTATGCGATGGCTCGTGCCGGCGAGGTCTTCGAACTTCCGCCCGTGACGATCCGCGTGGACCGCTGGGCAGTGATCGACCTCGCGCTCGACGCCGAGGGCCTGGTGACCGAAGCCACCGTCCGCATCACCTGCGGCGGTGGGACGTACGTGCGCTCGCTCGCGCGCGATCTCGCGCGCGCCGGCGGGAGCGCGGCGCATCTCTCCGCGCTGCGGCGCGTAAGCAGTGGACCGTTCCATGTGCACGACGCCGTCACGTTGGCCGACCTGCGCGACGGCACGGTGAAGCTGCGGCCTGCGCTCGACGCGCTGCCCGGCTTTCCGCAGCAGTCCCTGCAGGACGATGAACTCGTGCGTCTCGTGCGCGGCATCGACGTGCCCGCCACGGTCGCCGGCGGGTGGGGTGCGCTCGTCCATGCCGACACCGGGACGCTCGTCGCACTCGCCGAACGCCGCGACGACCGCTGGCAACCACGCGTGGTGATGCGTGAAGCCTGACACGTCGTTCGGCCTGCCGCCGGACATCGGCGGCACGGTGTGCACGGTCGGCACCTTCGACGGCGTACATCGCGGCCACCAGCTCGTGCTCGAGCGTCTGTGCGCACGCGCGCGCGAACTGGGCCTCCCGTCGGTGCTCGTCACCTTCGATCCGCATCCACTGGAGATCGTGAACCCCGCAGCGGCACCTCCGCTGCTCACCGTCGGCGACGAGAAGCTCGAGGTGCTCGCCGAGAGTCCGCTCGACTACATGGTCGTGTTGCCGTTCACGAAGGACCTCGCGGCCTATGGCGCGGCGGAGTTCGTCGACCTCGTGCTACGCGAGCGGCTCGGCCTGCAAGAACTGCTGATCGGCCATGACCACGGGTTCGGACGCGCGCGGTCCGGCGATGTCCGCGTGCTTCGCTCGCTGGGCGAGTCCCGCGGGTTCGGGGTGGACGTGGTGCCGGCGGTGAACGGTTCCGACGGCCGGCCGATCTCGTCCACCGTGATCCGTCGTGCGCTCGCGGGCGGGGACCTGACGCGCGCGCAGGACGGACTCGGCCGGCCGTACAGCGCGAGCGGCATCGTCGAGGCCGGTGCAGGGCGGGGGCGTACGCTGGGCTACCGCACCCTGAACATCGCGCTGCCCCCGTCGCGGAAGCTGTTGCCGCCGGAGGGCGTCTATGCGGTGCGCGTGCAGTCGCCGCGTGGGTCGTTCGACGGCATGATGAATCTGGGTCCGCGTCCCACCTTCGGCGAATCGGCAATGGCCCTCGAGGCGCACCTCTTCGATGCGCACGCCGATTTCTACGGGATGCGGGTGCGGCTCGACTTTGTGGAACGCCTGCGGGAGACGCGCCGGTTCGACTCACCGGAGGCTCTTCGCGCACAGCTCGATCACGACGCCGGGGCGGCGCGGCGCGCCCTCGCCCGCGGCCTCGGAGCGTAGCGCACAACCCGTTGCAATCTATTGACTTGAGTCTACACGAACGGTACTCTTCACGGCTTCGCCAGACGCTGTACGGCCCGCCCACCTTCTCTCCTGCTTCGGCATGTCCAACCTGAAGTCACGCCTCCTCCTGATCGCGGTGATGGTAGTCGCATCAGTCTGGGCGCTCTTCCCGCGCACCGTCGTCGAACGTGTCAAGCGCGATGGCGTCTTCGTATCCGATACCGTCCGGCGCGTGCCGCTCAAGCGCGGGCTCGACCTCCAGGGCGGGATGCAGCTGACGCTCGAGGTGGACCATTCCAAGCAGGCGGTGGCGAACGTCAGCGACGCGCTCGATCGCGCGCTGACCGTCGTCCGCAGCCGCATCGACGAGTTCGGCGTCGCCGAGCCGATCGTGCAGAAGCTCGGCGACGACCGCATCACCGTCGAACTGCCGGGCATCGATGACCGTGAGCGCGCTATCGAAGTGGTGCAGCGCTCGGCATTCCTGAAGTTCCAGATCACCGACAAGTCCCAGGCGCTCGAGCGGGTCATCCCGCGTCTCGACGGCATCGTGAAGGAGCGCGGTCTTCTCGCGCGCACCGCTGATGCGCGCACCGACACCTCGCGCGGCGCGAATGCGCTTGGCTCGCTCTTCCAGAACGCAGACAGCACTGCGGCGGACACTGCCGGTACATCGGCAGACGGTCCGTTCCGTCGCCTCATCGCGCCGGGCTCGATGCCCGGGCAGTACATCGTGCCTGCCGCGGACGTCGCGGAGATCGAGCGCTACCTCGCCGACTCCGCGGTGCGCTCCGCGCTGCCGCCCGGCAAGGAACTCCGCTGGGGCACCGATTCAGTTGTCTACGGTGCGCAGGTGTTCAAGCCGCTCTATGTGCTCGATGCACGCGCGATCATCGACGGCACGTTCCTGCTCGACGCCAGGCCGAGCCAGGATCCGCTCGAGGGCGCGAAGGTCGACTTCCAGTTCAACAACGAAGGCGGTCGCCGCTTCCGCAACGAGACCGGCCGTCACATCGGCGACAACATGGCGATCGTCCTTGACGACCGCGTGATGAGCGCTCCCGTCATCCAGAGTGCGATCGGTGCGCGCGGCCAGATCACCATGGGCGGCCGTGACATCCAGGGCGCCCAGGACCTCGCGCTCGTGCTGCGCGCCGGCGCGCTGCCGGTGCCGCTCAAGATCGCCGAGGCGCGCACCATCGGCGCGAGCCTTGGCGCGGACGCGATCCGTCAGGGACTCTCCGCCGGACTGCTCGGCATCTCGCTCGTCGTGCTCATCATGATCGTGTACTACCGCTTCTCCGGCTTCCTTGCGGTCTGCGGTCTTGCCTTCTACGTGCTCGTCACGCTCGCGATCCTTGCGGGCTTCAACGCCACGCTCACGCTGCCCGGCCTCGCCGGCTTCGTGCTCTCCATCGGCATGGCGGTGGACGCCAACTTCCTGATCTTCGAGCGCATCCGTGAGGAGCTCGAGGCAGGGAAGTCGACGCGACTCGCGATCGACCAGGGCTTCGCCCAGGCCTGGAGCGCGATCGTCGACACGCACGTCACGACGGCGTTGACCGCGGCGATCCTCTACCAGTTCGGCACGGGGCCGGTACGCGGCTTCGCGGTCGCGCTCCTCGCCGGTCTCGCGGCATCGCTCGTCAGCGCCATCTTCGTGGTTCGCACGCTGTTCATCCTGTGGCTCGCGCGCGCGAAGCCTTCCCAGACCCTGAGCATCTGATGTTTCGCATCTTCCATCACACGAAGTTCGACTTCATCAGCCAGTGGCGCCGGGCCGTCGTTGCGCTCGTCATCTTCATCCTGCCGGCCCTCGTGCTGATCCCGGTCTCGGGTTTCAACTACAGCATCGAGTTCACTGGCGGCACGCAGATGCAGGTCCGGTTCAACGAGACGCAGCAGACAGCCGCCGTGCGCGCCGCGCTCGCCGCCTCCGGTCATGAAGACGCCGAGATCGCGACGCTCGGCGCCGCGGGCGAGAACGAGTTCATCATCCGCGCGCAGGGACAGCGGCAGATCGAACAGCAGGCAAGGGCCAACGAGACGGTGGCACAGGACATCGAGCGCGCGCTTACCCAGACGTTCGGCGAGGGGTCGTTCACGATGCTCGGCTCGGACATCGTGAGCCCGCGCGTCGGCGGCGAACTCCGCCAGGATGCGGCGCTCGCGATGCTCATCGCGTTCGCCCTGACGCTCGTGTATCTCGCATGGCGTTTCGAGTGGCGCTTCGCTGTCGCCGCCGTGCTCGCGACGTTCCACGATCTCGTGGCGACGCTCGCGTTCATGCAGTACATGAACATCGAGATCTCGCTGTTCGTCGTCGGCTCGATCCTCACCGTCATCGGCTACTCGATGAACGACAAGGTCGTGGTGTTCGACCGCGTGCGCGAGAATCTCAAGCTCTTCCGCAAGCAGCCGCTGCGCGACCTGCTGAACCGCTCGGTCAACGAGACGTTGCCGCGCACGGTGATGACGGGTTCCACCACGCTGGCCAGCCTGCTCGCGCTGCTGATCTTCGGTGGCTCGGTCATCCGTCCGTTCGCGTGGATCCTCACCTTCGGCATCATCATCGGCACGTTCAGCTCCATCTACGTCGCATCGCCGCTGCTGCTCTGGCTCGAGCGCAAGTATCCGCGCCAGAGCGACGCCTCGCCGCATCAGGCCCGCGAACGATCGGTCGCCGCGACACGCGGCGCCTGACGTCGGCGGCGCCCCGCCGGTGTGGATAGACTCGCACGCGCACCTCGCGGACCCGGCGTTCGACGCCGACCGTGAGGAGGTCGTGACGCGGGCGAAGGACGAAGGCTGCACGGGGATCATCTGCATCGGCGAGTCCATCGAGGCCGCGGCACGCGCTCGCATCATTGCGGAGCGCCACCGCGGCTTCGTGCATTGGACCGCTGGCGTGCATCCGCACGACGCGGCAGGGTTCGACCAGCTGCGCGACGTCGAGGCCCTGCAGGGCCTCCTGGACGCCGGCGCGTCTGCGGTCGGTGAATGCGGCCTCGATTATCACTACGATCATTCCCCCCGCGAGCACCAGCGGCGGGCATTCGCCGCGCAGCTCGTGCTCGCGCAGCAGAACCGCCGGGCCGTGGTGGTCCACACACGCGAGGCCGAGGACGACACCGCTGCGATGATCCGGGAAGCGGGCACCGCAGGCGTGCTCGGCGTGCTGCACTGTTTCACCGGCAGCGCCGCACTCGCGACCGGGGCGATCGATGCGGGATGGTACGTCTCCTTCAGCGGCATCATCACGTTCAAGAAATGGACGGACGAGGCACTGCTTCGCCTCGTGCCTTCCGACCGGCTCCTCATCGAGAGCGACAGTCCGTATCTTGCGCCCGTGCCAAATCGCAGCAAGCGCAACGAGCCGGCATGGTGTGCGTATACCTTGCGGCGTCTGGCCGCCGTGCGTGAAGCGGACGTCGCGACGCTCGGTGCGGAAGTGGCCGACAACGCGCGACGGCTCTTCCAAACACCCACCCACCACGAGGATCAGCATTCTCCCGATGACAGTGCCTTCTGATATCGAAATCGCGCAGGGCGCCCGCATGCGCCTCATCACGGACGTCGCGGCCGACATCGGCCTCACGGTCGACGACCTCGACCTCTACGGCAAGTACAAGGCGAAGGTCTCGCTCGAACTCACGCAGCGACCGCCCAAGGGCAAGCTCGTGGTCGTCACGGCGATCAATCCGACCGCGGCGGGAGAAGGCAAGACGACCACATCGGTGGGTCTGGCGCAGGCGCTCCGGAAGATCGGGACCAACGCCGTGCTCTGCATCCGCGAGCCATCGCTCGGCCCCGTGTTCGGCGTGAAGGGCGGCGCGGCCGGCGGCGGCTACGCGCAGGTGCTGCCGATGGACGACATCAACCTGCACTTCACCGGCGACTTCCACGCGATCTCGAGCGCCCATGCGCTGCTCAGCGCGATGCTCGACAATCACCTGCAGCAGGGCAACGCGCTCAACATCGACCCGCGCCGCATCACCTGGCCGCGCACGATCGACATGAATGACCGCGCGCTGCGCAAGGTCATCATCGGCCTCGGCGGCCCGACGGAAGGCGTCGTGCGCGAGGAGCGTTTCGTCATCATCCCCGCATCCGAGGTCATGGCCGTCGTCGCGCTCGCGACGAGCTCCGAGGATCTCGAGCGGCGGCTTGCGAGCATCATCGTAGGCTCGACCGCGGGACCGGACCGCAAGCCGGTGCGCGCCGGCGACCTCAAGGCGTCGGGCGCGATGGCGATGCTGCTCAAGGACGCCATCCGCCCGAACCTCGTGCAGACGCTCGAGGGCGGACCAGCCTTCGTGCATGCAGGCCCCTTCGGCAACATCGCGCATGGCTGCAACTCCATCCTCGCCACGCGCGCCGCGCTCGCCCTCGGCGATGTCGTCGTCACCGAGGCCGGCTTCGGCTCCGACCTCGGTGCGGAGAAGTTTTTCGACATCAAGTGCCGCTTCGGAGGCCTCAGGCCCGAGGCCGCGGTGCTCGTCGCGACCATCCGCGCGCTCAAGATGAACGGTGGCGCGCTCAAGACGGCACTCGCGAAGGAGGACCTCGGTGCCCTCGAACGCGGACTGCCGAACCTCCTGCACCACATCGCGAATGTGCGGCAGTTCGGCATGCCGCTCGTCGTTGCCATCAACCGCTTCGGCACCGACAGCGATGCCGAGCTCGAGATGGTGCGCGCCGCCGCCGAGAAGGCTGGGGCCCGTGTCGCGCTCTGCGAGGTGTTCGCCAAGGGCGGCGCTGGCGGCGAGACGCTCGCGCGTGAAGTGCTCGCGATCCTCGAGGAAGGGAAGGCGGATTTCGCACCGATCTACGACGTCGCGCTGCCGATCAAGGAGAAGATCGACACGATCGTGAAGAAGGTCTACGGCGGCGAGGGCGCCGACTACAGCGCCAAGGCCGACCGTGCCATCAAGTACCTCGAGTCCATCGGGCTCGGCAACACGCCCGTCTGCATGGCGAAGACCCAGTACTCGCTGTCCGATGACGCGACGAAGCTCGGCCGGCCGACTGGTTTCCGGCTGACGGTGAACGACGTGTATCCCGTAGCCGGTGCTGGCTTCATCGTGGCGCAGTGCGGCGAGATCATGACGATGCCGGGACTGCCGAAGGTCCCTGCCGCAGAGCGCATGGCCATCCAACCCGACGGTTCGATCGTCGGACTGTTCTAGCCCCTGAACGAGCGAACGAGAAAATGACCATTCAGACCGTACACACAAGTGCCGCTCCGGCGGCGATCGGCCCCTACGCACAGGCGACCATCGCCGGGGGTTTCCTCTTCACCGCCGGACAGATCCCTCTCGACCCCAAGTCGATGGAGATCGTGACCGGCGACATCGAACCGCAGACGCGCCAGGTGATGGCCAATCTCTCGGCCGTGCTCACGCAGGCGGGAGTGAATTGGAACGACGTCGTGAAGACGACGGTATTCCTTCTCGACATGGCCGACTTCCCGCGGTTCAACGAGTTGTATTCCGCCGCGCTCGGCGATGCACGGCCTGCCCGCACCACGGTGCAGGTCGCCGCGTTGCCGCGCGGTGTGAGCGTGGAAGTCGAGCTCGTGGCAAAGCTGCGGTGATCATCACCCGCCGCATGTCGCGCATGCTGCGCATGCTGCGCATTGCCATGTGGTCCGCGTTCCTGTTCCCGGGAACGCGCCTGCCGGCGCAGCAGGTGGACAGCGTGCGGGCGGGTGTCACGCGCCAGCCGGTGCGCCAGCCGACGACGACCGACACGACGGAGACGGGACCACCGATCTCTCCGCGCCGGGCATTCCTGTACTCGTTCATCCTGCCGGGCGCCGGTCAGGCACGTCTCGACCGTTCACAGGCCGGCGGGATGTTCTTCCTCATCGAGGCCGCGGCGCTCACGCTGTTGCATCGATCCGCTGAGGATCTTCGCATCGCGAAATCGTTCCGCGGAGACTCGGTGCCGCTGCGCTATCAGACCGATCCCGTCACCGGCGTCGTAGGGCGCGATGCGGGCGGCGACCTGATCGTCGCGGAGTGGAGTCGGCCCCGCTACAACGACGCCTGGGTGCGCACACGCCGGTTGCACGTCGAGGACTGGCTGGCGGTGCTGTTCTTCAACCACCTGTTCGCCGGCGCTGATGCGTTCGTCGCGGCGCAGCTGTGGGACCTGCCGACGAAGCTAGCGGCTCGCCAGACGTCGTTCGGCACCATGCTCGGGGCAACGATCTCGATCCGTTGACGGCGCGCGCTAGAGGGCGGACTCGACGATGCGGCCCTCGTCGGACCATCGGCAGATCTCGATCTTTCCAGGTGTCACACGCAGGAATGTCGGCGCGTCCATCCACGCCCCCGGATTCGCGAAGACTCCCGCGCCCATGCGCTCGAGCGTCGTGACATGCGAGTGGCCGAACACGAGCAACTGCGGTGCATCGACGGCGCTCATCCGCTCCACCGCCTCCTGGCGCAGGCCGTCTCCTCCGTCACGCGGCCGCATGTTGCGGCTCGTGTGCGAACTGCGCCGCGCGAGCCACGTGCCCCAGTCGGGATGGATCCAGCGGAACGCCTTCACGCAGAGCGGATGCCGCAGCACCGCGCGCAGGCGGCGGTACGGACGGTCCTCCTTCTCCCGCAATCCGTCTCCGTGCTCGACGAGCGTGTCCCATCCGCCGAGCTCGCCACGCCACGGTCCCAGATGGTACTGCGCGCCGATGTCGTCACGCAGCACGTCGCCGCCCCAGCAATCGTGATTGCCGGCGATCCACAGCACCGGGATGCCCGAGTCCACGATACGCGCGATCTCGCCGAGCACCCGGACGCCTGTGCGCGGCACGACGTGCTTCCATTCGAACCAGAAGTCGAACAGGTCGCCATTGATGACCACCGACTTCGCATCGTTCGGCAGGCCTCGCAGGAACGAGAGCAGCGAGCGCTCGACCTCGGCCGGTGCGGCGCCGATGTGCGCATCGGAGAAGAGGTAGCAGGGCGCTGGAAGCATCGGGGAATGCTACCGCCCAAGCGCGCCCTTTACAAACACGGCGTGCATCCCGTAGACTCGCCAGTCATGGTGAGCTACACGGAGGTCCGCGTCCGGTACGCGGAGACGGACCAGATGGGCGTCGCGTATCACGCGAATTATCTGATCTGGTGCGAGGTTGGACGCACTGATTTCATCCGCGAGCTCGGAGTCACCTACGCCGAGATGGAGCGGCGCGGAGTGTTGCTCGCCGTGTCCGAGGCGAAGCTCCGCTTCCACGCGAGTGCGCGCTACGACGATGTCGTGCGTGTGGAGACGCGGCTCTCTGCCGTGAGGTCGCGCATGGTGACGTTCGAGTACGAACTCTTCCGACTCGCCGCCCCCGGCGCTTCGGGCGCTGAGCGCCTCGCATCGGCCAGCACGTCGTTGATCTCCATCGCCCCTGGCGGCAAGCCGGTCGCGATGCCGGCCGAGTTCCGCGCGATGCTCGAGGCGGCGGCTGCCGCCTCCCTCGGCTGACCGCTGGCGGGTCAGATCGGGCCACGGTCGGCCCAACGGTCGGCCCAACGGTCGGCCCACACGGTTGACCGCGACGTCACCGTACCCGAGACTTCCGTTGTGAAACACACCGTACATCGCTGGTCCGTCCGCGCCGTGGTCTCCAGGCACGTCAGCTGGACGACGACGTTCCGGTTGCTCGTGGTCGTCTTACTCGCGACCGCAGCAGGCAGCGGCTGCTATGGCTTTGCGGGCGGCGGGCTTCCGCCGCACGTGAAGACGGTGGCCGTCCTGCCCTTCGACAACGAGACGGCGAGTCCCGAATTGCCGCTCGAACTGCAGGAAGCGTTGCGCAACGGCCTGCGTTCCCGGCTGGGACTTCGCGCCGCTTCTGAAGAGCGGGCGAGCGCCGTCGTGCGCGGCAAGATCACGCGGTTCGAACTGGACATCCCGGTGGCGTTCAGCGCCAATCCCGCGCAGGCCACATCGGCGCGCCGGCGGCTCAGTGTCCAGGTGGACATCGAGATCGTCGATCAGGTGACCGGCAAGACGCTGTGGACACGCAGTGCGATGCGCGCCGAGGGCGAGTACGCGGAGACGGGCGAGGCGCAGGGACGACGACAGGCGATCGAGCGCATAGTCAACGACGTGATCGAAGGAGCACAATCCCAATGGTGAGCGCGCGTGCGGGGAAGGGGCCCCTCGGATGCATCGTGTCGCTGCTCTTCGTGGCGACGATCAGCTACTTCGCGATCAACGCCGGCGAGTCGTACTGGGATTACATCCAGTTCCAGGACCGCATGAAGCAGGAGGCGCGGTTCGCGCAGCACCGGAGCAACGCGACCATCGCACGCCGGTTGAGTGCGTACGCGGATTCGCTCGGCTTGCCTGAGGGCGCGAGGAAGGTCAACGTGCGCCGGAGCGGACGCACCATCCACATCTGGGCGGAGTACTACGAGCACATCGAGCTGCCGGGGATGGTGCGCGAGTTCCTTTTCCATCCTGAGGCCGTGAGGACGTTCTGACGGCGCTCGTGGATCCGCGCGAGAAGGTGATGACGCGTTCGGAGGCAGCGCGCTGGCGGCAACAGCGCAACGGAACGGTCGTCTTCACCAACGGAGTGTTCGACCTGCTCCACCCGGGACACATCGACGTGCTGACGGGCGCGCGCGCCCAGGGTGAGCGTCTCGTCGTCGGCGTGAACAGCGACGCATCCGCTCGCCGTCTCGGCAAGGGTCCGGATCGTCCGGTGCGCAGTGAGGCGGAACGCGCGTATGTGCTCGCAGGCCTCGCCGCCGTCGACGTGGTGGTGATCTTCGACGAGGACACGCCGCTCGAACTCGTGCGTGCGCTGCAACCGGACGTGATCGTGAAGGGCGGGGACTACGCACCGGATACCGTCGTAGGCGCGGACCTTGTCGCCGCGCGCGGCGGGCGCGTCGTCATCATCCCGCTCACGCCCGGACAATCCACCACTTCGATCATCAACCGACTCCGTGAGAATGATGACTCCTGAGAACGCGCGCCCCAGGGGCCGCGCACTCGACGCGCTGCGTCCCGTTGCACTCGTTCGCGCCGCGGTCCCGAATGCCGAAGGCTCATGTCTCGTCAGCTTCGGCGACACGCGCGTGCTGTGCGCTGTCGCGGTCGAGGACGGCGTGCCGGGCTGGAAGAAGGGCAAGGGCGAGGGCTGGCTCACCGCCGAGTACGCGATGCTCCCGCGCGCCACGCACACGCGCAGCCCGCGCGAACGCGGACAGGTCGGTGGACGCACGCAGGAGATCCAGCGCCTCATCGGGCGCAGCGTGCGCGCGATGCTCGATGACTTCCGCTGGGGCGAGTTCACGCTCAAGGTCGACTGCGACGTGCTGCAGGCCGACGGCGGCACGCGCACCGCCGCGATCACCGGAGCGGCGGTCGCCGTGGTGGATGCGTTCGACTGGATGGTGAAGAGCGGCCGCCTCAAGTCGTCGCCCGTGCGTCGCCGGGTCGCCGCCGTGAGTGTCGGCGTGGTGGGTGGCTCGCCGCTGCTCGATCTCGAGTACACCGAGGACGTGCGCGCGGAGGTCGATGCGAATGTGGTGATGAGCAGCGAAGGTCGTTTCGTCGAAGTGCAGGGCACCGGAGAGCAGGGCACGTTCGCGCGCTCGGAGTTCGACCGGCTGCTCGATCTCGCGAGTGGCGGCATCCGCGCACTCGATGCCCTGCAGCGCGCGAGCCTCGGGCTCGCTCCGGCGTGACGTGATTGCCTGAGCGTCCGCTCTTGGTGATATCTTCAGCGATGCGATTTGACAGGCAGCCACTCGTGCTCGCGACGCGCAGCACGGGCAAGCGGCGCGAGTTGCATGCGCTGTGCGCGGAGCTTGGCATCGCGAGCGAAGACCTCAGTATGCTCGGCGTGCGGGAAGCGGATGCCGAGTCGGGGATCGAGGTGCACGCGACGTTCGAGGAGAACGCGATGGCGAAGGCGCGCTGGTTCGCGCGGCTCCTGCCGGGACGCGTCGTGCTCGCGGAGGATTCAGGGCTCGAAGTCACGGCGCTCGGCGGCGCGCCCGGCGTGCACAGCAAGCTATGGGCGGGACTCAGCAGTGCGTTGAGCGGAGCGTTCCTCGATGCAGCGAACGGCGCGGCGCTCGTTCGCGCACTCGAGCGAATCGATGCTCGACGTGCGCGATACGTGTGCGCCGCAGTGTGCGCGACGGTGTGCACGACGGGGGAGGAATCGTGGAGCGCGCGCGGTGAATGTGCGGGGCAGATCCTGCGGGCGCCGCGTGGCGAAGGAGGATTCGGGTATGATCCCTGGTTCCTCAGCGACGAGTTGGGGCGGACGTTCGCGGAGGCATCGCCAGAGGAGAAGGCGACGGTCAGTCATCGAGGGCGCGCGGTGCGCGCGCTGGTGCGCGTGCTGGTGCGCGCGCTGCCGCACGAGGTGTTGCGGTCGGTGCGGCACAAAGCGACGGAATGAGATGGTGCGCCGGTTGCTGTTGACCGCAGCGACGTGTGCCACTACTGTTCGTTTCGATTGACGGGGCGTAGCGTAGCCCGGTATCGCGCCTGCTTTGGGAGCAGGAGGTCGCCGGTTCGAATCCGGCCGCCCCGATCGGGTTGCGTGCAGTGCCAGGATGAGCAGCGACAGGTCACTGTGTGAAGCGCCAGTAGCTCAGGTGGATAGAGCAACAGCCTTCTAAGCTGTGGGTCGGGGGTTCGAGTCCCTCCTGGTGCGCCTCGCGACGAAGCAGGGAAGGAGCAAGGTTGGACCGCAGGGAGAGTGGCAGGTAGAGAGTGCGCGCCCTTAGCTCAATTGGCAGAGCAAGTGACTCTTAATCACTAGGTTGTAGGTTCGATTCCTACAGGGCGCATGACGAAAAAAGGGCCACATTTGGTGGCCCTTTTTTTGCTCGCTGACGGACC